>JAPORV010000338.1 GCA_026710055.1 Aestuariivita sp. | reverse complement strand
TCCGGGTTCGGGGTGCGGCGAAGGTTGCGTGTCATTTGTTTTTCGGTATTTTCGCTCTGACTGTTGATCAGTTACTCAGACTGCGCACCTGATAGCACCGTTTATTCTGTTTTTGGCGTCGAGGCACATGCCGTCGACGGGTTCCGCTTGTGCAGATGTTCATATTTTGCCCAATATGTTGATGATGTGAGCTGATTTTGTCGAATAAATCGGCTTCAGGGGACTTGTATTCATCGAGCGATTGCTTAAATTCTAAATAACTTTTTCTACCGCCGTCCAAAAAAAATCCACCGCTGACTTTTGCAAGTGGCTCAATAGATTATTTGGTCTTTTGGGAGTGCAGTAAATTCAGCACTTTTGCCTCAATATCGGGGGCATTCATGCACGCTACGGCATACATATCAGCTGGGTTAGCTTGATTAACAAAAACATCCGGTAGAACCATCGAACGATACTTCAATCCGTCATCAAACACACCTTCATCAGCAAGCAATTGTGCAACATGACTGCCAAATCCACCAATAGCACCTTCTTCAATTGTCATTAAAGCATCATGTGTTTTTGAGAGTTTCAGAATAAGATCACGATCTAACGGTTTAGAAAAACGCGCATCCGCAATTGTGGGTTTAATTCCTTGAGTGCCAAGAGAATCACAAGCATTTAAAACCTCTTGAAGACGTGCACCAAAGGATAAAATTGCAATATCTTTTCCCTTACGTACTATCCGCCCTTTGCCGATAGGTACCGGTTGCCCTCTTTCGGGCATTGTTGTTCCTACACCTTCCCCGCGCGGAAAGCGAAACGCGATTGGGCCCTCGTTATGCGCTGCGGCCGTTGCAACCAAATGTACAAGTTCTGCTTCATCCGCGGCAGCCATAACTGTAAAGCCTGGTAAGTTTGATAGGTAAGCGATATCAAAAGAACCAGCGTGTGTTGCGCCATCTGCTCCAACAAGGCCCGCCCGATCTATTGCAAAACGAACTGGAAGACCTTGAATTGCAACATCGTGCACAACTTGATCATAACCACGCTGCAAAAATGTCGAATAAATTGCACAGAATGGCTTCATGCCACCCGCTGCAAGCCCTGCCGCGAAAGTCACGCCATGTTGTTCAGCAATTCCGACATCAAAACAGCGATGCGGAAATTGTTCTGCAAAAAAATTAAGGCCAGTGCCATCAGGCATCGCTGCCGTAATAGCACATATTTTGTCGTCTATTTTAGCTTCTTTAGTCAGGCTTTCTGCAAAAACCTTTGTGTAGCTCGGAGTGTTTGACTTCGCTTTTTTTTGTTCGCCAGTGAGGACATCAAATCTTGCCGTAGCATGCCCTTTATCTCGGGCATTCTCGGCAGGCACGTAGCCCTTACCTTTGGTCGTCAAGGTATGAATTAAAACTGGTCCAGTTGCGCGTATTCGAACAGTACGAAGAATAGCGAGGAGCTCTGTAACGTCATGCCCATCAATTGGACCGATATATGAAAAACCTAATTCCTCAAACAGTGTTCCTCCTATTGTCATACCTTTCAATAGATCTTTTGCGCGTTTAGCACTATTGCGAAAAGGTTCCGGCAAAAGCGAAACGGCATTTTTTGTAACTGTCTTTAGTTCTTGATAGGGTCTCTCAGAATAAAGGCGCGATAAGTATTTTGATAATGCACCGACGGGTGGTGCAATCGACATTTCATTGTCGTTTAGAATGACGATGATTCGTTTCTTGAGATGTCCAACGTTATTCATCGCCTCAAATGCCATACCGGCGGTCATCGCGCCGTCACCGATTACAGCAATTGCATCACCAAGTCCTTCTGGAATAAAGCCACCTAGTTCGCGTGCCATGGTAAATCCTAGTGCTGCAGAAATTGATGTTGATGAATGAGCAGCACCGAATGGATCATATGGACTTTCTGCGCGTTTGGTAAAGCCACTTAACCCGTCTTTCATGCGCAATGTTCGGATTCGGTCACGTCGTTCCGTGAGTATTTTGTGCGGATAACATTGATGTCCAACATCCCAGATTATTTTGTCGCGTGGCGCATCAAAGACGGCATGCAATGCAACTGTTAGTTCAATAACACCTAAACCCGCGCCAAGATGACCACCTGTTTCAGAGACAGCAGAGATTGTTTCAGTACGCAGTTCTTCCGCAAGCGTAACGAGTTGTGTGTCGTTAAGATTTTTTAGATCAGAAGGTCTTGATACTTGGTCAAGCAGTGGTGTAGGAGAATAATTTGTCATACTTTAACTTTCAATGATTTACGACTCTCTTTGAATAACAAAATGAGCAGCTTGTCGCAAGTTTTCTCCTTTTTCACCATATTCTTTGAGGGCTTCGCAAGCCTCATTCACTAATTCCTTAGCGCGACGTTTTGCTTCCTTAAGACCAAGAAGCGATACAAAGGTTGCTTTTCCAGCTTCACCGTCTTTGCCAACCGCTTTTCCCACAAGATCAATATCGCCTTCAACGTCGAGAATATCATCTGCAATTTGAAATGCAAGCCCCAGCGCATTTGAGAATTTTGTTAACGCAGTCGGGTCACTACCAGCTAAGCGAGCGCCCGCTGTAGCTGCCCATTGTATGAGTGCACCAGTTTTTTTCTGTTGTAAAAGGGTGATATCCTCGAATGTCAATTTTTTTTGAGAGGTCTCTGCAGAAATATCAAGTGCTTGACCGAGAACCATACCATCTGCACCACTTGCTTTTGCTAAACTGCTAACGAGGTTAGCGCGAATTTCTCCCGAGCCCACCTCATGTCTTGATACTAAGTCAAATGCGAGCGCTTGAAGTGCATCTCCTGCCAAAATAGCGGTCGCTTCATCCCACTTGACATGTATCGTTGGCTGTCCTCGTCGCATATCATCGTTATCCATGCTTGGAAGATCATCATGTATGAGCGAGTAGGCATGTATACATTCGACGGCAGTTGCTGGCCAAATAGCTGTTTCAATGTTGATGCCATGCAACCGCGCACCCTCGACTACCAAGAATCCACGAAGCCGTTTTCCTCCATTAGTGGCATAAGCCATCGCTTGTGTTACGGAGACAACATCAAGCTCTGAAAAAATATCATCAAACTGCCGTTGTATTCTTGAGGAAATTGCCTTCAGTTGGCTTTTGAACAAGGGTTAAAGTCCTTCCATCGACTTGATGCCTTTTGCGTTTCCGTCAGCATCAATTGTTATTTCGTTGATCATTGCTTCTGCGCGTGTTAATTCTTCCCTGCATCTTTTGATGAGCACCGAACCGCGCTGATAAAGTTCAATTGACTCAATTAAAGCAGCATCGCCACGTTCGAGTTGATTAACAACATCCTCTAATTCTCGTATAGCATCTTCAAAGGAAATTTCTGAAATTGGGGGATCACTCATTGGCTGGCCTTTCTTAATTCTTCAACATGTACTTTCACGCTTTCAGATAGCGCATTCAAGTCGTAGCCACCTTCAAGAGTTGAGATTATCCGACCATCGCATAACTCATGAGAAAGGGTACATAAATTTTCTGTTAACCAACGATAGTCTTCAGTGTTCCAGTTTAAATTGGCTAGTGGATCTGATTTATGGGCGTCAAATCCAGCAGAAATAATCATGAGTTGTGGTTGGAAATCCCTAAGCCGCGGAAAGGCTTGAACTTCATACGCGTTACGCATAAAAGCCCCATCACTCAGTGGCGGTAACGAAATATTCACAATATTGCCTGAAGCACCTGTTTCTGATGGATGACCGCTTCCTGGCCACAATGGAATTTGCTGACTTGAAATAAATAGAGTGCGCGGCTCGTCCCATAATAATGCTTGAGTTCCGTTGCCGTGATGAACATCAAAGTCAATGATGGCAACACGATCAAGTCCGTGATTTTCGAGAGCGTGTTTGGCAGCTAGTGCGGCGTTTCCAAAGAAACAAAACCCCATCGCCGTTTTGTGCTCTGCGTGATGACCAGGTGGTCGCGTCGAAATGAATGCATTTCCTAATTCTCCCGTCAGTACTGAGTCAACGGCAAGCAAATTTGCTCCTGCTGAGCGAAATGCGGCATTTAGAGTTCCGGGCCCCATACATGTGTCAGAATCGATATTATGATGACCTTGCTTTGGTTCACAGGTTTGCAGTTCCAAAATGTAATCCTCTGGATGTGCAAGTAAAAGAAACTCTTTTGTTGCGAGCGGTGCATTCATACGGGTGACGTCCAAAGATCCCAACGCTTTTTCAATGTACTTTAAACGATCAACACATTCTGGATGCCCTAGTGGCACGAAGTGGTTATGACAATCTCTGTGAGAAATTACGGCAGTTTTTATTTTTGACATAATTTAATGCTGATGGAAGTTATCACGTTTTTATTCAGGTGTTAGTAGGTATCCTGCACCTCTCACGGTTTGTAAATAACGCGGTTGTTTTTGATTCTCTTCAAGTTTTCGACGTAGTCTTGTAATTTGCACATCCATCGCACGTTCTTGAGCATAACTACGATCGCGCCCAAGATTTTCGACAAGTTGTGATCGACTAACTGTTTCCCCAAGATGGGTTGAGAATATCTTCATGAGTTGTGATTCCGTTACTGTCAAGTGAACAAGTTCATTGCCGCGCCAAAGCTCTCCTTGCTTGACATCGTAGCGAACTGAACCGAGTTTAAGTATTTTGGGCACTTTTTCTTCGGCCGGAAGTTCTGGCATTCTACGCAGAATTGCATTGATACGAAGTAGAAGTTCTTTCGGTTCAAACGGTTTGGCGAGGTAATCGTCCGCACCTGCTTCCAAACCGGAAATTCGGTGTTCAGTTTCAGCTTTTGCGGTCAATAGTAATATCGGGGTATCAATTTCTGCGCGAAGCGACTGGGTGAGCGAAACACCATCTTCGCCGGGCATCATAACGTCCAAAATAATGACGTCAAATTCAATACCTGAAAGTATTCTTCTGGCGTGCTTGGCGTCTTTTGCTGCGGTGACAAGAAACCGTTTTTGGATGAGGTATTTTTTTAATAGATCGCGAATTCGTTCATCATCATCGACAATTAATATGTGGACATCAATAATATTCATTGTACATTATCTCGCAAATGGTCAAATGATCTCAGCAAGTCCTGATCCATCATCGCTTCAAGAACCTGACGAAAACCTATAACGGCGTTAGGTCCAGCTTCGCGATATGCGCAACGCATTCTTTGATGTTGCACATTCGATAGGCGTGTTTCCAACATTTTGCCATTGTCTGTCAGGAATAAGTGGCGCTCTCGCTTATCTGTTTTCCCAACGCGTCTTACGACGAGTTCATCTCTAATGAGCGTTCTTAAGACCCTATTGAGTGACTGTTTTGTCACGCCGAGAACTGACAATAGGTTATTGATTGTTGTGCCAGGTGAGCGGTTAATAAAGTGAATAGCACGGTGATGAGCACGACCATATCCAAGCGGTTCTAAAATTCGGTCGGGATCTGCTGTGAAGCCACGATAGGCAAAATACATTGCTTCAATTCCTTTTCTGAGTTGTTCATCAGTTAAGTAAAGTAAGTTTTCGCCTCCCTGGTTTTGGGAAAATTTTGGGTCGTTCATTTAGCCACTTTCTTTGAGTAGATTGAAGCAATAAATTACGTCAGCTTTATTGACATTCTATTGGCGTATTGATATTTATGATGGTTCATGCCGTAAAATTCAATTCTTTTCAAATTATTTTTTGGCGTTTGTAGAAATTCACGCAAGTGCGTAGAGGAGGACTGATCATGACGCCTTACGATGATCGAGATGGCAAAATCTGGATGGACGGTCAGTTGACCGAATGGCGTGAAGCCAATGTTCATATATTGACTCATGCACTTCACTATGCCTCTTCGGTATTTGAAGGCGAGCGGGCTTATGGCGGTCGAATTTTTAAAAGTCGTGAGCATTCCGAACGCTTGCATTTTTCCGCATCTTGTCTTGATATTCAGATTCCATGGTCGGTCAACGAAATTGAGTCTGCTAAGCAAACTGTTCTTCAGGTTAATGGATTATCAGACGCTTATGTTCGTGCTATCTCCTGGCGCGGTGCTGGTGAGGATATGGGGATTGCAAGTGCGCGAAATCCTGTTCATTTGGCTATAGCCGCATGGGAATGGGGTAGCTATTATGGTGAGGCAAAATATAAAGGCGCGAAGCTGGATATTGCAAAGTGGAAGCGCCCTAGTCCAGAGACTATCCCAGTGCATGCTAAAGCCGCTGGACTTTATATGATATGCACAATATCAAAACATGAGGCAGAAGCCAAAGGTTGTTCAGATGCGCTTTTTTTGGATTATCGTGGTTTTATTGCGGAAGCGACAGGTGCGAATATCTTCTTTGTTAAGGATGGAGCTGTTTACACGCCAAAGCCGGATTGTTTTTTAAATGGCTTTACGCGCCAGACTGTCATTCGTTTATTGAAAGATCGGCAGATTAAGGTGCATGAGCGAGAAATCATGCCGGAAGAAATGGAGAGTTTTGAGCAATGCTGGTTGACTGGAACTGCGGCGGAAGTTACTCCGGTCGGAAAAATTGGTGACTATAATTTTGAAGTTGGAACGATGACCCGTGATATCATGGAAGCTTATGATATGTTGGTCAGATCTTAAGTCATTTTTTGAAGGTCAACTGTTTTTGTGGCGTGTCAGATATCGCATGAAAGATTTGATTTTGTGGGGACGCTTTTGCTAACATGTGTTTATTGCAAGAGTTAAACTGGCTGGGGTGGTAGGATTCGAACCTACGGTACACGATACCAAAAACCGTTGCCTTACCACTTGGCTACACCCCAAACCGTGATATGTTTTTAAGTGGATAAACAACTGTGTTCAAGCCCTATATTTGCTGAAATTTCCTAAAGTTTCCATGATGGATTATTTGACCTCAAGATTAGACGGTTAAGTTTTCTTGATAAATTGTTAAGACAGAGTGGAGGTTATCAGAGATTGAACCAATAAGCCCATAGATTTTGCATTTGGGGTAGGGGCAATGTGAACATTATAGTTTGTTTTTTGGCCTAAGGCGTCGGCCACTGCTATGCTTAAAGCAGCGATGGTTAGTGTTGATGATGCAGTGCATTCCTTTGCAAATTGCATCGCAGTTCTTGGGGAAAATAACGGAGTAATAATTGGCGTTCCTGATATGAGAGCGTCTTGTGCATCAGTGGTTAAAGAGCACACGATTTGATCATAAATGATCTGTTCGGTTGTTGCGAGACCTTGATTTGTCAGATGTTCCGCGATTTTTCCACGCGTGAATTGGCCGCGAAAGTGAATGAGAGGCGTTGAGGGTTTTTTTTTGATCAAGTTTGGTATGAATTCTTCGGCATTAAGTCCTAGGAATGTCGATTTCCATCCATTCTTTTGTGCGAGTTCTGTTGTTTTTTTTCCAACACAATATGCGGGTACTTTTGAAAGGTTGGAAGATGCTCCGATAGCTTTTACGCCATTTCGGGAAGTGAAAATAACGCCTTGCAGATTATGACGATTAACGGACACTGTTCGAAATTTGATTTCCATTAACGGTGAGAAAATGACCTTGACTTGAGTGAGATGTTCCTGAGGTAAGGTTTCAATAAATTCAATCGCGACTTCAACCGGTCGTGTCATTAGTAAAACGGGTTTAGGCTCAGTCATTTTAACCGTATCAGTTGTTAATTTTTAGTAACTATTCAGATACTAAATATAGTAAGTCAGATATCTTGACATACCACATTGAGTTATTTTATCTGTTTATTCATAATCGTTTTTATGCAGAAATTTAACCTAATGAAATAAGGTATCTACATACTGCATATCATTATAAATTAAATACTATATATAGATTGAGTTATACCTGAATAGTTACAATTTTTATTCTTGTCACAGATGCTTTTGGAAGATTAGGCTTTTTGCAACTATCAAAAAATATTTGACAAACTTTTGCTACTCACCCCGTCATATGCCTGATTTTGTTGGATTTTAGGGCTACCTTTTAATCACTTCCAAATTATAAATAGGTTACTTACACCTTTATTAATGCACATCTCTTGATATCACGATACTCATTATAGAGCTCAAATTAAAAAGTAATGTTATTATTTCATTTCTAAAAGACTTATACACTCTAAACAGTCACCCTTTTAGTCTAGCACACCCTGCATTATTCTGGTTTTTTCATGTCATAGACATTCGTGTGCGATTGCTAAATGCTCTTGAATATTCAAAAAAAACTAAAATAATTTCGTCTCGAAAAAGGAAACAAAACGTAACTTTCGTTAATTTCAGTACTTTTTTAAAAGACATTGAATTTGAGAAAAAGACCTCTTTTGGCATAAAAATAAAACAAGCAATATCAAAGTGTGGCTGTCTTTTTAGACAGTTTCTGGGGATTTAGCGCACTTAAAAACGACGATCTTAGACCGTTCACCATTTAGCGCTTTTGCAGTCAGTGTTGATATAATATGATGGCCCTCATATGTATCGTGATTAAATTATGGCGTTCTATAGACATAACCTATGAGAACACTCGGACATTCACGCAAGCAAAGGTCTGAGGTTCATATGGCTCAAGTCACCATATAGCTATTGAGGAACACGACCATTTCCAAACTTCGGGGTTCACTCTGAATGAATCCTGTTATTATGTCGACCAAATATAGATATTAGGGCATGTCCCAAATGGCCTTGGCGATAAAGGAACGTGCCAGAGCATACCGGTC
>JAPORV010000293.1 GCA_026710055.1 Aestuariivita sp. | reverse complement strand
CGGTTAAGTCAACACGTTGAAAAATATACTTTTATGCATGGTAAACTCTTGAAACTTGAGAAAAATAGAGGTTTTGTAACTGACACTATCATACGAAGAGAAACGACATCCGTCTCAAGTGAGCTTCAAATTATGTATCGCATTTGGAACATTTTAATCAACTATTCACTCCTACTCATTATAGGAGCTGTCCTTGCGCTTTGCTGGGCAAACCTAGATCTCATTTTCCCATTGGATGACAATCCAACATACTGGGCAAATACTTACAGCAATTTTGTTAATTTTACCATTTGGGAAAATGCACCTATCGGCGATTTCTATTACGGCGCAGAACATCGCACCCTTAAACTCTATTATCTTGTAAATGATATTTTAATGGCTTTATTTTTCGCAATTGCAGGAAAAGAAGTTTGGGAAGCGCTCATATTAAAAAATGGTTCTTTAAGAGGAAGGAAGGCTGCAACTCCTCTTGTGGCTACAGCTGGCGGTATGATTGGACCCATCACAGTATATCTTGGCCTTGCAGCTTTACTTGGTTCAGATACCTATAGTGCTGTAGCTAATGGTTGGGCAATTCCAACTGCAACGGATATTGCATTTTCCTATCTTGTCGGGCGTGTTGTATTTGGAGCTGGACACCCGGCTGTTCGTTTTTTGTTACTCTTGGCCATTGCCGATGATGCCGCTGGACTCATCATTCTTGCGATTTTTTACCCGTCTGGCGATTTAATGCCAGTTTGGCTTTTGTTTTCTTTCAGCGCCGCACTAATAGCATTCTTTCTTTTTAATTGGCTTCCACGCTATCTTGACGGAACAGACGCAACAAAACCAGTTTCAACCTGGTTTCGACGAAAGCTCACATTTTGGCCTTATCTATTGGCGGCCTGTGCAAGTTGGTACGGATTTATGGTATCAGGTCTACACCCAGCCTTAGGCCTACTGCCCATAATTCCCGCAATACCACATGCAGACCAAGTTTTCGGTATTTTTGCAGATGCAAAAAAGCACTTACATGATCTCCTTAACGAAATTGAACATGCGCTAAAGATACCTGTTGAAATTATTTTGTTTTTCTTTGGTCTATGTAACGCAGGGGTCCAATTTAGTTCAATTGGTAACGCAACTTGGCTAGTACTAGCCGGCCTATTGATTGGAAAACCGGTCGGTATCCTTTTGTTTGGATGGCTTGCCGCCAATCCACTAAAATTCGGAATGCCCAAAGGAATGCGAATTATTGATTTAGTCATTATCGGATTTGTTGCAGCTATTGGGTTTACGGTCTCACTCTTTGTCGCGTCCGTTGCATTCGAACCAGGACCTATTCAAGATGCCGCGAAAATGGGTGCCTTAATCTCCTTTATCGCCGCCATTATTAGTGTAATCGCAGGTAAAATCTTTCGTGTGCAAAAACATCACCTCTAAACATGTTCATTTCTTTGAATTAATTTACATTACAGGCATATTAAATCTAACGGTAGACAATACGGAAAACAAAATAATCACCATTGTTGCGCCATGAATTAACAAACGAAATATAAGCATTTTGTACAAACAATATGAACATTGGTCAATATGCTGACCTACTCATCGTGCCTTATGCTCAATAATTCCGAACAATGCAACAATCTGGTTGGATGACGATTTGATGACGATAAAAAATCAAATAAAGAAAGTTAATATCGCAGACTTAGTTGTCGGCAATGACCTTCCGCTAACAGTTATTGCTGGACCTTGCCAACTTGAAAGTGCCAATCACGCACAAATGATCGCAGGAAAATTAAAGGAAACTTGTACCAAACTAAATGCGCAATTCATCTTCAAGGCCAGTTATGATAAGGCCAATCGCACTTCCATTACCGGAATACGCGGATTAGGTATTGATGCAGGTCTTAAAATTTTAGACGACTTACGACAATCGCTTAATGTTCCTGTCCTAACGGACGTACATTCAACAGAACAATGCGACATTGCAGCGCAAGTAGTCGACATTCTCCAGATTCCAGCATTCTTATGCCGTCAAACCGACCTGCTCATTGGTGCTGCAAAAACAGGCGCAGCAATCAACATCAAAAAAGGACAATTTCTCGCGCCGTGGGATATGAAACATGTGGTGCAAAAAATCAGTTCAACCGGTAATAATCGCATTCTGCTGACTGAGAGAGGTACATGTTTTGGTTACAATACCCTAGTTGTTGATCCAAGAGCTTTACCACAACTGGCACAAACTGGTTACCCAGTTGTTATTGACGCGACACACTCGGTTCAACAGCCAGGAGGAAAAGGGAGTTCCTCAGACGGCCAACGTGAATTTGCACCAATCATCGCCCGGGCGGCAATTTCAGTCGGTGTCGCTGCCGTCTTTATCGAAACCCATCAAGACCCAGATAAAGCACCGTCAGACGGCCCCAATATGATTCCTCTCAGCCAAATGCACAAACTTATTATGACTTTAACAGAATTTGATCAGCTGGCAAAAAAATATCCAGTGTCAATATAAAAGCACAAACATGCCTGTACCCTTAACAACAGTTACACCAAATACTTGGAATTTCTTGCAAGATCCAATGATTGCCCCAATTGGATTTCGAGAATATGATGCGAGATGGCAATATCCAGAGGAAATCAACTTACCCGGAGTCATCCAACTTGGACTGGGCTTAGGCACGCAACTCCAGAAGCGAAATTTGCCACCAATCATTGTCGTAGGTAATGATTATCGTTCATACTCACTAAGTATAAAACATGCCTTAATCCTCGGCCTCATCCGAGCAGGAATTAAAGTCAAAGACATCGGTCCATGTCTTAGTCCGATGGCCTATTTTGCGCAATTCCACCTTGATGTCGCAGCAGTTGCGATGGTGACCGCATCCCATAATCCCAATGGATGGACAGGGGTAAAAATGGGGTTCAATCGCCCACTTACCCACGGACCAGAAGAAATGGCAGAGCTCAAAGAAATTGTACTAAGCGGACAAACTCGTGTGGCCTCTGGTGGCGAATTTGAATTCAATGATAAAATAAAAGATGCCTATCTTGATGACTTAGTTGGCAATTTTAGAGTATCACGCCCGCTAAAGGTGGTTTGTGCGACCGGAAATGGGACCGCTTCAGTCTTCGCACCTGAACTCTTGAGCCGAATTGGTGTAGAAGTTGTCAATCGCCATAACCGACTGGACTATAATTTCCCAAATTATAATCCCAATCCAGAGTCGTTAGAAATGCTGCATGACATGTCAAATATGGTAAAGAAAACTGGTGCGGATTTCGCACTTGGTTTTGACGGTGATGGAGATCGATGCGGCGTGGTTGATAACGAGGGTACTGAAATATTTGCTGATAAAATAGGTGTTATCCTCGCAAGAGATCTCGCAAAATTATATCCAAAAGCAACTTTTGTCGCAGACGTAAAATCCACAGGATTGTTTGCCACAGACCCTGAATTAAAAAAATACGGAGCAACAACAGATTATTGGAAAACAGGTCACT
The DNA here is from genome assembly GCA_026710055.1 of Aestuariivita sp. Lineage (GTDB taxonomy): Bacteria > Pseudomonadota > Alphaproteobacteria > Rhodobacterales > Rhodobacteraceae > JAPORY01. Next base: position 5,217 of record JAPORV010000293.1, on the reverse strand, counting down.
CACATATCAAAAGTCGAATAAAGGATATTAATGCACTAGCTGGTTTTGAAAAGTCAGGGCATTTTTTCTTTAGCCCCCCGTTAGGTTACGGATATGACTGCGGAATGCGTGTTGCCATTGAGCTCTGTAAACTATTGGATCGCAATCCCGGCACAAAAATGTCTGACTTTAGCAAGGCGCTACCAGTAACTTACCTAAGTCCAACATTCTCTCCATACTGTGCCGATGATCAGAAATATCGCGTTATCGCGAGATTAGTAACCAAATTAGTCAATAAACAACAAAACGGGGAAAAGATTGCTCATCAAGCAATTAAATCAATTAACCAAGTCAACGGTGCACGCGTTATATTGGAAAATGGTGCTTGGGGATTAATTCGTGCATCATCTAACACACCTAATTTAGTCGTGGTATGTGAAAGCCCAAACAGTGACGCGGAAATGCGTGAAATATTTTTCGATCTTGACAAGGTAATCAAAACTGAAGACGCAGTCGGCTCGTATGATCAATCATTCGGATAGTCATCATTTTGTTGTCAATTAACCAATTTTATTCGCCTGTAAATTGGCACAAATCGTAACATTGTTACCAACTATGAGTATTTCTTGATTTTAACGTTTGGTGCTTTTTTTTAATCTCGCCTTAAATTAAACTCCCATTTTCCAATTGAATTGTTCGGTTCATTCTGGTTGCAAGGTCTGGATTATGTGTGGCGATTAAACCCGCTAACCCTGTTTCAGAAACTAGCTCTATTAACGCATTAAACACTTTTTCTGCAGTCTTTGGGTCTAGATTCCCTGTTGGCTCATCAGCGAGCAAAATCTGAGGTTCATTTGCTAAGGCTCTGCAGAAAGCAACTCGTTGTTGCTCACCTCCCGATAATTCAGACGGTCGATGAGTAAGCCGTGTTGACAGTCCAACACGATCCAAAAGAAATTGAGCGCGCTCATGTGCTAATGCACGACTTTTCCCCAACGCTAACTGAGGCAGAGTAACATTCTCCACAGCAGTAAACTCCGGTAGCAAGTGATGAAACTGATAAACAAACCCAATATCATTTAATCGAACAGCAGTTCGCGCTTGATCAGAAGACTTCCCCATCGAGCGACCGCAAATCAGAACCTCCCCACCATCCGGCGTATCAAGTAATCCGGCAATATGCAGTAGCGTTGATTTTCCGGCGCCAGATGGCGCGACAAGAGCCACAACTTCGCCTGGATCAATAGACAACGAAATTGCCCGAAGCACCTGAATTTCGGTTGGTAAGTCACTGTTATAAGTTTTTGATAATTCCGTGAGGCATAGCACACTTTCATTCATAACGGAGCGCCTCAACCGGATTAAGTCTTGCCGCACGACGTGCCGGAAAAATTGTTACCAAAAAAGACATCCCAAGAGATAACACAACTGCTGAAAGAACGTCTGATAATCGCAACTGTGCAGGTATGCTATAAATCCCGCGAATTGAAGGATCCCAAACACCACCACCCATCACATAATTTACGAAAGAAAAAACAGGATCAATATAAATGGCAAAAAGACAGCCCAGTACAACGCCCAAACCAGTACCTATAAGTCCTGTAAAGGCGCCACAAATAAAGAAAATACGGAGAACCGAACCTTGGCTCAATCCAATAGTTCGCAAAATACCAATATCGCGCCCTTTGTTCTTCACTAACATAATAAGTCCAGAAACAATATTCATTGTTGCAATGAGTACAAGAATTGACATGAGAACAAACATTACATTGTCTTCCACCTCTAAGGCACGCAGAAAGCTACTTGAAGCATTTCGCCACGTCCATGCCTGCGCTCGTTCGCCAGCAGCCTGAACGATGGGATCAATAAAAGTATCAATGGCCTCGGGATCATCCACCATGATCTCTAACTCATCAACAACACCCTCTCGGTTAAAAAACAACTGCGCTTCAGAGAGTGGGAGATAAACTCGTGTGCGATCAATATCATAACGTCCAGCCGTAAAAACAAAAACTACTTCATAAACATTCACACGTGGACTTGTTCCAAACACGGTACGTATACCGTTAGGTGAGATTAATTTGATCTTATCACCAGACGTCACTCCAAGTTCTCTTGCAACACCTGAACCTATCGCTATTCCCATTTCAAACTTCGTTATATCGCCCGCGCTAACTTCGGGGCTTGCAATACCCGGGAGGGAATAAAGATCAGCTGGAAGAATGCCATAGACCTCGACGCCAACATTACGATCTTTGGAATTTGCCATGACCTGAGCACGCACAAGTGGCGCAACTCGTGTGACATTAGGCAAGTTCGCTATATTTTTTGCTTTTGCTCTATAATCTGAAATAACACGGCTAAATTGACCTGTCTCTTGAAGGATGCCAGCCTCATAAATAGTGACATGTGCGTTAGCACCTAAGATTGTACCAACGAACTCCGCTCGAAAACCTGATCGAACAGCTAGCGTTGCAATCAATGCAAATACTGCAAGAGTGATGCCAATCAAACTAATCCATGTCATTGCACTAATGCCACCATCAGCGCGACGTGAACATAGATATCGCCAAGCAATAAGCCACTCAAATGGCGCAAAGGAAATGGATCGTTTAATCATAACAACAACTTATACCTACAAACCAAAAAAATCACCTAATTGCCTTCAAAAGTGTCCATTCAAAAAACGAATTAACCGGTCTCACGGAAAATCGATATAAAGTAGATGCGACAATTACGATAAAGTTTAGTTTTTATCCTCTTCGAATTTTCATACTCTATCTTAACCACTATTCATAACATGGAGCTTCAACCATCAATTAAAAATCGGATAAGATAGTAGACAATTCGTCATTTCACAGCAAAAAACCTGATCAATTAATTCCTGCAAAACACCCCTCATTATCGCAACATGTTCACTCAAGCCGTTGCAATTTGAGAAGGGATGTGCGCGCGATAAATTCTGGATAATCTTTCGATCACAGCATCGACTGACAGATTTTCTCTATTGCTAGTTTTCCGACAAGTCAATTCCACAACGCCAGAGTTTAGCCCGCGTGGACTAACAGTAATACACCAAGGCAAACCGATAAGATCGCTGGTTGCAAATTTAGCCCCTGCGCGTTCTTGCCGATCATCGTAGAGCGGCTCCAACCCAAATTGCCGACTTCTTGCATAAATCCAATTGCAAGTTTTGTCAGTTGCATCATCACCTTGCTTAAGATTAACTATTCCACAATGAAAAGGTGTCACACCCTCAGGCCAAATGATGCCTTTTTCATCATGACTCGCTTCGATGATTGCACCAACCAAGCGACTAACACCGATACCATGTGATCCCATGTGAACAGGAACTGCTTGACCATTAGCATTTTGCACAACCGCCCCCATAGGTTCAGAATACTTAGTTCCAAAATAAAAAATCTGACCAACTTCAATACCACGTGCCCTTTGTTGACGTTCCATGGGAATTGCGCTGAATTCCGATACACTATGCGTTTCGTCCGTCCGTGCGTATAAAGAGGTAAATTCGCTTACGATTGATTGACATTGCGCTTGGCTTTCATAATCAATTTGTCGTGTTCCGAGCTGAATATCAGTTACGGCACGATCATAATAAACCTCAGACTCTCCAGTGTCTGCCAAGACAAGAAATTCATGAGTATTATCACCCCCAATTGGTCCACTATCCGCTCGCATTGGAATTGCTTTCAATCCAAGTCGCTCGTATGTACGCAAGTAACTAACAAAATGGCGATTATACGCATGCAAAGCACTATCTTTATCAAGGTCAAAATTATATCCGTCTTTCATATAGAATTCACGACCGCGCATCACGCCAAAGCGGGGTCGAATTTCATCACGAAATTTCCATTGAATATGGTATAGAGTAAGTGGCAGTTCTTTATAGGTCGAAACATGCGCCCGGAATATATCGGTTATCATCTCTTCATTCGTTGGGCCATAGAGTAAGTCCCTGCTGTGTCTATCTTTAACTCTGAGCATTTCGGGACCATAAGCTTCATATCGCTTTGATTCACGCCAAAGGTCTGCAGGTTGTAATGTAGGCATTAACATCGGAATATGGCCTGCCCGAATTTGTTCTTCATGTACAATTTGTTCAATTCGGCGTAAGACTTTTAATCCAAATGGTAGCCAAGAATAAATCCCAGCTGCTTGCTGTTTGATCATTCCTGCACGCAGCATTAACCGGTGGCTAACAATTTGTGCTTCTGATGGTTCTTCCTTTAAAACTGGTAAAAAATAGCGTGACAGACGCATGTTATTTCCGAGGTCCTTTCGTTGTTAATGGCTTTAAATTTCTATTCTATGCTACGGGTGATCACAATCCGACAGTTAAGCTCATGAAGAGTCTCAAAAATAGCAATGGGTAAGTTATTGTTGGCTTTTTTTGTAAATCGTATAGATTGAGAGAAAGAATACGACCTCTAATAATATCATCAACAACAAGCATTTTGTTTTGATTGCAAATGAAATAAAAAAGTTGGCAGTTACCGCTAAACTGCGATGTATTAAATAACTGCTACCGAAATAAAATCAATTGACCCAGTAACAATCCATTCAGAAGTCTTCACCCTACTATTTTTGTAAATACTGTTCTATTACCTTGGTTCAAAAAGTAGTACAAGAATTTATCCAATACACAACCTCGCTTCAGTAGCAAAGAATAGTCACATCGAAGAAGCACGGAATATGACATTAATGTGATATCATATAATGGTTTGTATCGGCTGATACCTTCAGGAAAAACAATTATATCGGTTTGTTCTGATATCGCGCGACATCATCCTTTATGCGCGGACAACATGCCTGTACCGCTTGACCCAAAGGCGTTTATACCCCAGTTGCAGTTGCAAAATTAGCCAGCCCTGATTTTCCAAACGAGCGGCTCCTTATAAACCTACGCCCTGCACGAAGAATGACATCGCAAGTGGGAATATCTTTTGATGTGCGCAACGCACACTAGCTGAAATTTTCGAACATAATAGGCTGGCCAAACTAAACACAGTCAATCAAAAAAGCTTTGCTGGTCATTCAAACAGGACATTCTCGATATCAAACACAGCAGCCCAAAAAGCATTTTCTATCCTTTTTTAGCAATATACTACTATACCATTGTTATTGAATTGATGCTAGAAGGTGGTAAACTGTTGTCTTATTTGTAGTGAATGATATAGAGTCGTCTCATTGATAACAATACCCCATCCCGATTGGTTT
>JAPORV010000197.1 GCA_026710055.1 Aestuariivita sp. | reverse complement strand
ACAAAGCGTTGGTGCTTTTCATTCAAGGGGCCGAGTTCCGTGCTCAACGCAGGGCCTCATTCCCCTTAACATCGGTTCCAGAGATATGATATAGATGAAGATAAGGACATGTCGTGATTTCCTTTCTATGTGGTAGTTTCTTTTTTTCATAGATGAAGAAATGCGACATGTCCATTCTGCTTTTCAAAAAAATGCCCGAAAGCGGGAAAAATTCGCTTAAATGTAGAGTTTTGCAAGTACCTCACTTTTATATCGATTTTAATTCAATGCATGACAAAAGTCTATTCAAAACCCGCTTTGTGAGACTTGAAAAACGCGTTCTGATTAACCAAATTTACAATAAGGCTAAGCGGAAGCATGCGCTGTATTCAGGCAATTTCAAGCTTAGCGCTTATGAAAAGGAGAAAGAAAATGGACTTTGAAAAGTTCACTGAGCGTGCACGTGGTTTTATTCACGCGGCGCAAACACTCGCTGTCCGCGAAAATCATCAACAAATTGTTCCTGTGCACTTATTGAAAGCCTTGATGGACGATGAGCAAGGGCTTGCCAGTAATTTAATTGAGCGAACCGGTGCCAATCCTTTAAAGGTTCGTGCGGCTGTTGATCAGGCATTGTCGAAAATTCCAATTGTTTCAGGTGATAGTGGTCAGGCTTATCTTGATGGATCATTGTTGAAAGTATTAACCGAGGCAGAGAAAACTGCGAAAAAAGCTGGTGACACATTTGTGCCAGTTGAGCGTTTGCTGACAGCTTTGTGCGTCATTAAGTCTAAAGCGAAGGACGTATTGGAGTCCGCGAACATCTCTGTGAAAGGTTTGAGTGAAGCGATTAATTCTCTCAGGAACGGCCGTAAGGCAGACAGCGCCAATGTTGAAAATACGTATGATGCTCTCGGAAAATATGCACGTGATCTAACGCAGGATGCCAGTGAGGGCAAAATTGATCCTATTATTGGTCGTGATGAAGAAATTCGCAGATCAATGCAGGTCTTAAGCCGTAGAACAAAAAATAATCCTGTTTTAATTGGCGAACCTGGCGTGGGAAAGACGGCAATCGCTGAAGGCATAGCGTTAAGAATAATTAACGGTGATGTGCCCGAATCGCTTGCTAACAAGAAACTTCTCGCACTTGACATGGGTGCCTTGATTGCCGGTGCTAAATATCGTGGAGAGTTTGAGGAACGGCTTAAGGCAGTCCTGAATGAAGTTACCGCTGCAATGGGTGAAATTGTATTATTTGTTGATGAATTACATACACTTGTTGGTGCTGGAAAAACTGAAGGTGCTATGGATGCTGCAAATTTAATTAAGCCAGCATTGGCACGTGGTGAACTGCATTGCATTGGGGCAACAACTCTTGATGAATATCGAAAATATGTTGAGAAAGATGCTGCTTTAGCGCGAAGATTTCAACCTGTCATGGTCGTGGAACCAACAGTTGAAGATACAGTGTCGATTTTGCGGGGTATTAAAGAAAAATATGAACTGCATCATGGTGTGAGAATAGCTGACTCGGCACTAGTGGCGGCTTCAACATTATCATATCGCTATATTACGGATCGTTTTTTGCCCGATAAAGCAATAGATCTTATGGATGAGGCAGCAAGTCGGCTGCGTATGGCGGTAGACTCGAAGCCAGAAGAATTAGATCAGTTGGATCGGCAGGTCCTGCAAATGCAAATTGAAGTTGAAGCATTGAAATTAGAAAGTGATCAGGCATCTAAGGATCGTTTAGTAAAGTTGGAGAAGGATTTATCTCAGTTACAGGAAAAGTCGTCAGAATTCACGGCGAAATGGCAATTAGAGCGTCAAAAACTTGCATCGGCTCGCGATATTAAAGAAAAACTAGATCGTTCTAAGGCCGAACTGGAAATTGCCAAACGTGAAGGAAATTTAACAAGGGCTGGAGAGTTAAGTTATGGGGTTATTCCGCAACTTGAAAAGCAATTAACGGAGGCTGAAGAGCAGGATAGTAAGGGCGTGATGGTCGAAGAAGCTGTGGTGCCAGAACAGATTGCTGCAGTTGTCGAACGTTGGACTGGAATACCGACATCAAAAATGTTGGAAGGTGAGAGAGAAAAACTCTTGAGAATGGAAGTTGGTCTGCATAAACGCGTGATTGGTCAAAATGCTGCCGTTTCAGCTATTTCGGATGCGGTGCGTCGTGCACGAGCTGGGTTAAATGATGAGAATCGACCGTTGGGATCCTTTTTGTTTCTCGGACCAACTGGCGTGGGGAAAACCGAACTCACTAAAGCGGTAGCAGAGTTTTTATTTGATGATGATAATGCGATGGTTCGGATTGATATGTCCGAGTTTATGGAAAAGCATTCTGTCGCACGTTTGATTGGTGCGCCTCCCGGGTACGTTGGTTATGATGATGGTGGTGTGTTGACTGAGGCTGTCAGACGTCGACCGTACCAAGTTGTTTTGTTTGATGAAGTAGAAAAAGCGCACCCGGATGTATTTAATGTATTGTTACAAGTATTGGACGATGGTCATTTAACCGATGGGCAAGGCCGCTCTGTGGACTTTAAGCAGACACTTATTGTTTTGACCTCCAATCTTGGCGCATTGGCATTGAGTGAATTGCCAGTTGGTGCTGATGCGACAGACGCACGTCGGGATGTTATGAATGCCGTTAAGGCTCATTTTCGTCCAGAATTCCTGAATCGTCTTGATGAAACAATTATTTTTGACCGGTTAGGTCGGACGGATATGGATGGTATTGTGAGCATTCAGCTGAAGCGTTTAGAAAAGCGTTTAGCTGAACGAAAAATTAAATTGGAACTTGATGAGGGTGCCATTAAATGGCTTGCCAATGAGGGGTATGACCCAGTTTTCGGTGCCCGTCCGTTAAAACGTGTTATTCAACGTTCATTGCAAGATCCATTAGCAAGAATGTTGCTGGCGGGCGAAATTGCTGATGGTGAGAAAGTTCGAGTAGGATCAGATTCACATGGGCATATTTTGATCAATGGCAGCAGTAGGTAAACATTTGATTTTGCTGAAATGAATTCCTTATGAGTTTGAGTTGTTAAAATACTGTCATGTGTATTTTATCAATTGAGTCTTTATCAGCAGATTTTAGTCAATTTGTGCTATAAGTAAACTCAAATCTTTAGTGAATTCGACATAGCAAAATGAAGTCAGTTTTGTTGTCGCCGAATGAAAATAAGAATTCGACGCTTATGGGAAACCTTAATGATAGAATCAAATATATTGGGAAATTTGTTGGATCAAGAATACGAATGTTTTTATTTTTATGGCAGCAATGAAGATGCAATAAACGAAGGTAAAAAGGGATTTGCATTAAACCTTTTTATGTTGCTTAGAGAAGCTCTCAAAGAGAAGTAAAAGATTGATATTATACTCATTTCTGATTGTTCGAAACCAAGCTACTTTGGTTGCCGTGTCTCATATATAGAGATGATTTCCTGGTAACTATTCAGCGCCCTAAATTCGCAATATTTAGGGTTTTTCGAATGTTTTATTGGTATCTTAAGAGTTAAGATCTATTTGACTTTTAAATAAAATGGCAAAAGTCTTCCTTGAGGTCTTTATTTGAGTAGGCAAGACATTCCGATGTCACGATTTCTTGGTCGATTCCGGTGAGATAGGGAACGTTTTCTTTCGATCGAATGGTGTGGATCGTTGTGCATCCCTCACGGGATGGCGATCCGACCGGGGTTGTTCGGACTGCGTTGATTCAGGAGTTGGAAGAGACGCTGCGTCGGCAGGATGAATGTCGGTCCGAGCTGGAATGTCATCTTGGGTTGAACAGTTCCAACAGCAGCAAGCCCCCATTGAGCGATGGATTTCGAAAGCCTCCGCGAAGCGCGGCGATGGGTCAAAGAAATAGAGGGTGGTCAGAAGGGCCATAAGGGGATGACGCTGTGCTGGACCGGACCGTGCATCATTATCGAGAGGTCTGTGTCGATTGCGGTTATGCGTTGACGGGAGACATGTCAATTGCGCAGGATACTCCGCAGATCCATGCTCTTCCAGAGCCTTTGCCGTTGATGGTGACCGATCATGGTGCCCATAGCTGTGTATGTCCAACCTGTCAGAAGACAACCCGGGCTGCATTTCTGGAAGGCCTAAACTGAACTTCATTTAGCTTTTAGGCGAGCTGGGCCGAGTAATTCGCTGAATTTATTCAATTATTTCAGGAAGTCAAGCGCAACCAAGTTGGCACATTTATGGGAACATATTTTGCCAACTTAATCTTCAGTAAATCAAAGGCCTTGTCCTGAACCTCACTCTGCTCCGTCACAATCGGGAACAGGCAGTCCGGCTTATCTTTGACTGGCACGACATTCAGAGCAACACGCAATAAATCTTCAAGAAGCGTGCAAAAGCGATGAACAGATAAATCATCTTCGCACAGCTTTATGGCCCGCTTTTGACGGCTCTAACGGTTCCACAGGCGTTTTGCGCTCTGAGGGTCATCATCTTGAAACAATATCGGGGCAAGAGCTTGGCGCATAGGCCATTCAATGTATAAGGTCAGCATACATAAACACACATGACCTTCAATACATTCTTTCTGATAAACTGTAGATCGGACGGATATCAAGATTGGTTTTGATATTCCGAAAGGCACGTTCAACATTGGCAAGGCTTTTGTCAGCCTCGACAGTTGCTTGCGCATCAATGGCATCAGCGCCGAGATTTGTGCGAATGACATAGAGACCATCAAGTGGAGCTTCTGCGGCAATTTTATCGTCTTAACAACGCCAGGTTATTTGCGTATCCGTGACGGTGACGTGTTTTCCCCTTCCTTCGATTTAGACCCCGTCCAATCGCTCAATTGATTTTGTCCTGCCCTTTAAGCGTCTCGGTTGCAGGCATAAGCTCTTGGCGCTTTTCCGCCCGGTCTTGTCAAAGTCTTGAGTTCAAACACACCCTCATCCGAGGATTCATAGGTCTCTCTTCCGTAAAAGGGTTGATGGTGGAGCTTACGTAACATGAGCATGTGATGATGTTAACAACTTTTTAAAAAAATAATCGGCCATAATATCATGCCGTTAGGGATCAAAAAATCACGCCAATACGCCATAAGCCTAATGAAATGCCATTGCTTGAACGGTAGACCTACGAAAGGAACCGCGCGGCGACGGCATCCGGAAATGTCAAGTTTTACTCGTCTTGACTCCTAGGCAGCGCCGCGCCGTTCGTCACTCGAGCTGTCTGTCGTGCTCGTCACGAACGCCCAAAGATAATCCGACGAATCCGGTGCAACCCTTTCACCTGTGGTGTCTAATCACGAGCACTGGTCACAACATCGTGGTCGCTAGGATTTACTTTATAACAAGTCTTTATTCGGCACGACCATCTGTTGCACCGATGCTGATACTCGGCTAAAATTTAACTACTAGAGCGCTGAATAGGTACAAAATAACTAAGTATATAGTCACCATTTTCTCGGTGAATAATTTACAAAATGATTTAAAGTCATTTAGCGTGTTTTATGGAAGTGTGTTCTCGGGATTTAGCTATTTTTAGATGCTGGTATGTTGGCCTCAGATATGTTTCGATTTAGATTTACGCAAAGCTGGCAATCCAACACCAGCCGCTTCAAAACCCCCATCTGCCGAGAGGACCTGACCAGTTACATAACGGGCATTTTCTGAGCAAAGAAAAGTGATGATATTTGCAATTTCATCTTCTGTACCGTACCGCCCTAGCGGTATCGCATCGTGGTAGGCATCAATAATTTCTTGCGTATGTACTGCTGAAGATAGTTTGGTTCGAATAGGCCCTGGGCAAATGCAATTTGCTCGAATACCATACTCGCCTAATTCCACTGCTTGCTGAAGAGTAAGTTGAATAACGCCGGCTTTTGATGTACCATAAGCAACACGTAATGTTGATGCCCGTATGCCACTTATTGACGCAACATTGACAATAGAGCCGTTCGTTTTCTTGAGTGCAGGAATTGCTGCTTGGCTTACAAGGAATGTCCCATCAAGATTAATTGACATGATCTTTCGCCATGTGGCAAAATCAGTTTTTTCAATGGAGCAAAAGTCTGCAATTCCGGCATTGTTGATCAGAGCATCAACCCTCCCAAATTTTGCCAATGTGTCGGCAACGATTTGGTTTGCTTGATCATGCTGCGATATATCAAGCGGTAATATCAAGGTATTCTTAAGAGAACTCGCAGCATGCTTTAGTTCGACCTCATCCCAATCAACCATAGTCACGCATTGATCTAGAGCTAAAAATTTCTTCACTGTCGCCAATCCAATGCCACGTGCGGCACCAGTTACAATGACAGTTTTCATGGTTTAATCCTCGTATATTTATGTTACGACAAAAAATTAAATGTACAATTCGTTTAGTTTGACCGGTGTATAGCGGTTGCGATAAGGTGATGCAGCAATTGTTTGATTTTCTGTGGGTAAAATACCGTTAGTTTTTTTGAAATGTTTGTCGTGGTGCGTTCACCTTGTTGTGAAGATCGTTATCTTGATATGGTAAAATAAGCGTCAGTATACCATTGATACTATGTATGCGAATTTTTGGGACGGGTCTGGGTTTGACGCAATAGAGAGTTGTAATCCGGACTTCAAGGTCATCAATAATTACAAGGGTAATTTGCTACTTTGGAAATATCTTTTGGTTGGACGCTGGCTTTTTTCTGAGATCAAAAAAATAGCATAGAAGCTATGATTGGGAAGTTCTTAAACTAATGCTGATAGAAATTATAGAAATTTAAAAATAGTGACAGTAGGATTTTAGAGGAAATCAAAATGGCTCATCGCTGGAAGAACGATCTTACAAGTGAAGATGTAACCCCTGAGAAATATTGGTTAACACGGCGCCAAATTATTACCGGTGCAACAAGCCTTGGATTGGGTGCCATTGCTGGGTCTGCATTTGCGTCTGACTTGGAATTGAATTCATGGGAAGACATAACGAATTACAATAATTTTTATGAATTCGGTACCGATAAAGGAGATCCGGCGCGGTACGCTGGTGAGCTGGTTACGAGTCCTTGGTCAATAGAGATAGGCGGACTAGTTGAGCGCCCAGGTGTTTATGATTTTCAAGATATTATGTCTCAGATGACTGTTGAAGAGCGAATTTATCGCTTTCGCTGCGTTGAGGCTTGGTCAATGGTGATACCTTGGAATGGTTTTGAATTGGCCGATTTACTAAATTTGGCCGGTGTGCAGGACAGTGCGGAATATGTCGCATTTGAGACGCTTTATCGACCAGAGCAAATGCGTGGGCAAAGATTCCCAACAATTGAGTGGCCGTATGTGGAAGGTTTGCGGCTTGATGAGGCGATGCATCCACTGACGCTCATGGCAACTGGGTTGTACGATAAACCAATGCCGAATCAGAACGGCGCACCTATTCGTCTTGTTGTGCCATGGAAATATGGATTCAAGTCAATCAAATCTATTACAAAGATCTCACTGACAACGGAACAACCGCCAACAAGTTGGAACAAAAATCAACCAAGAGAGTATGGATTTTATTCTAATGTTAACCCCAATGTTGATCATCCGCGGTGGAGTCAGGCCACGGAGCGTAAAGTCGGTCAAGGTTTATTTGCAAGGCGCAAACCAACTTTGATGTTCAATGGTTATGAAGAAGAGGTCGCTCATCTTTACGAAGGTATGGATTTAACGCAGTATTTCTAGAATGTTCGTTAATTCAATCAACGCAAATCTACGTCGCGTACCGAAATGGTTTGTGTATCTCATGCTCTTATTACCTGTGCCATGGTTATTGTATCTTGGATTGACCGGGGTATTGGGGAGGGACCCAATTGAGCGGTTGGAACATGAGTTAGGTAAGTTGGGTTTGCAATTGCTCATCGCAACACTCGCAGTATCGCCGTTAAATAGGTTTTGGGGAATAAAACTATTGAAATTCCGGCGTGTGCTCGGCGTGATGACGTTTGTTTACATTTCGCTTCATTTGCTCGTATGGCTGGTGTTGGATGTTCAGATATTGTCTCAAATTTGGGCTGATATTGTTAAGCGACCATATATAACGATCGGAATGTCTGCGTTTTTGATCATGCTCCCGCTTGCGATCACCTCGAATGATTTATCGGTTCGTCGGTTAGGAGTGCGTTGGAGACAGCTTCACAAATTGGTTTATGTAGCGGTGATTCTAGGGGTTTTACATTTCTTATGGTTGACAAAAGGGTTTCAACTCGAACCTCTTATTTATGCAGTTATTGTGATTATGCTTTTAGCCTTAAGAATAAGGCGTCCCCGGCGAAGGACAACTTAAAATCATCATTCCTTGTTCTACATGTGTTTTATTTGGTGGATGGCGGCAATTTTTAGCCAATGACATTAATTTAAGTACAGTCTGAATATTTAGGTGGGTTTTGTTACAAAAAATGCTAAAATTATCCCAGAAACATCATCAAGTTTCGCTAAAATCATTAAAGTTCTACATCAGTAAAAGTTTAACAATACTTAAGTGAATGCTATGGATGGAATATTGTATTCCTTCTTCTCTCAAGTTTTCCTGTCGCTCAAGAACATGGGATATTTCTGGCAGATGCAAAGGGTGTGGTTCTCATATGGTGTGGGGCGAATTTTGTAAACCATTGATATGAAACGATAATTATTTGTCGAATTTTGTTCATCACGCGAGATTCGCTCGATTTCGCGAAAATTCGTCCGATTAATCTACATTTTTCCCTATCCGGCCTTTTTCGCCGCTGCTATTTGCTTTTGTTAGGAATGTGGTAGAGTGCTCCCATACTTTCAAAAATAACTGTCTTCAATGGGAGACAAGAAAGGAACACTCTGATGACAATCATGCCCCAC
>JAPORV010000069.1 GCA_026710055.1 Aestuariivita sp. | reverse complement strand
GTTTCGCAAAATCAGGTGAATCTTGCGTGATGAGCAAAATTCGACAAATAATGATTGTGTCATATCAATGGTTTACAAAATTCCCCCACACCATATGAGAATCACACCCTCCAAGCGCTCACGCATAAACGTATCCGATGGGGGTTTGTCTCTTCCATGAGAGCGTTCGGAGATTGGACGCATGGGTTGTAGCGTCCTGATACACGCATCATGACATCACACTGAAGGAGTGATGGAACCTTTTGATGAAACACCACTAGCGCCGACAGGAGGCCATCTTTAAAGGTTATGAACCGGATACGACGCTCATCGGGAAGTGCGGCTAAGGAGGTGCCCATTATCTTGAGCAACCCCGCCATTAATAGATGCTTTCGGAACGAGTGTTTCATGAACTTGCTCGATGTTTATGATTGTTGCGAGCATTCCAACATGTTCAACTCAAAAGTCACCGAAGATTTTTTCATCAATTTTTATAGCGCAATTTAAATAATTGAATAAAAAAATTAGCGGGAATTGCTGGGAGGGTCACACTGTCACCAGTCCATCATATCTCGGGTAGTGGGCATGTCCCAAACCGCCTGAGCGACCAACGACCGTGCCAAAGCACAGTGATCTTTCTGTGGACGCCCTTGTCGATGGCGGTCATTTTAGAAGAATATTTCCACCGGTTGTAGATCAAGGGCAGCGACAAAGCGCCGGTGCTTGTCATAAAAGGGCTTGATTTCATGGCTGAGCGCCAGGCATCATTCCCCTTGAAATCGGTTCCCGATGTGTGATAACGCAGATAATAAGAGTATGTGGTGTTTTCTCTATATGATTTAGTTTCTTTTTTTCATATAGGAAGAAGTGTTGCATGTCCCTTCTGCTGTTCAAAACAATGCCCGACAGCGGAAAAAACCCACTCACACGTAGAGTTTTGCAAGTGGCTCTGTTGTTAAACATATTCGTTTAATAAACAATTGACTATTTTTTCAAAATACAGACAACATTATTAAGATGCATTCACAATAAACTGGAGAAAAAATTGAAGCCAACTTCGCAAAAGACCCTTTACCTCAAAGACTACAAACCTTTTGGTTACTGCATTGACGGCGTTGAATTGGAATTTTTCCTTTCTCCAACCAATACCCGTGTCAAAAGTCGTATTTTATTTCGACCCAACCCAGCAACCGATGACCGGACATTCTTTTTACATGGTGAAGGACTAAAATTACTCAATGTTGCGATTGATCACCAACACATCCAACCGGAACTCACCGATGCCGGACTATTGTATGACGCTCCAAAGGTACCCTTTCTTTTTGAAGCTGAAGTAGAAATTAATCCAGCAGCAAATTCAGCCTTAGAGGGCCTTTATATGTCCAAAGAGATGTACTGCACACAATGCGAGGCCGAAGGCTTTCGGAAAATTACCTATTATCCCGATAGACCGGATATTATGGCCATCTTCACTGTCAAAATAAAGGGATCGCAAAAGGAGCTACCTGTTCTTCTCTCTAACGGAAATCTCATTGAAACTGGGACAGACGAGAACGGATTAGGATTTGCAACCTGGGAAGACCCATGGCCAAAACCTTCATACCTCTTTGCACTCGTTGCTGGTAATTTAGTAAGAAAAACAGACCAATTTGTGACCTCGTCGAATCAACAAATTGCACTCAGCGTATGGGTGCGTCCTGGTGACGAACACAAATGTGCTTTTGCCATTGAGTCACTGAAGAAAGCCATGCACTGGGATGAAGAGGTTTATGGTCGAGAATATGATCTTGAAGAATTCAATATCGTCGCCGTTGATGACTTTAATATGGGAGCAATGGAGAATAAGGGGCTTAATATTTTTAACGCATCCGCTGTACTGACATCGCCTGAAACCGCGACCGATACAACCTTTGAGCGGGTAGAGGCAATAATTGCGCATGAGTATTTCCATAACTGGACTGGAAACCGAATTACTTGTCGAGACTGGTTTCAATTGTGCCTAAAAGAAGGGCTCACCGTATTTAGAGATGCACAGTTCTCCGCTAGTGTAAGATCAGAACCCATCAAACGCATCAGTGATGTCATTGAACTCAGAGCACGTCAATTTCCAGAAGATCAAGGACCTCTTTCGCACCCGGTTAGACCCGAATATTTCCAAGAAATAAATAACTTTTATACTGCAACAGTCTATGAGAAAGGCGCCGAGGTTATCGGAATGCTCAAACGTTTAGTTGGGGATGAAAACTATTCAAAGGCCCTTAATCTCTATTTTACGCGACACGATGGACAGGCCTGTACAGTAGAAAACTGGCTGAGTGTTTTTGAAGATACCATTAATGAAGACTTAACGCAATTTAAAAGATGGTATTCACAGGCAGGTACACCACGTTTGGTTGTCACTGAAAACTGGCAAGATAATATGTACACTCTCGACTTCGAACAACACCTCACCGCCAGTTCGACGACACCAGACCCTAAACCATTTGTTATTCCCATTTGCGTAGGTCTGCTTTCTGCTGATGGAAACGAGGTAGTACCAACGACACTTCTGAAAATGACAAAACAAAAAGAGAGCTTCTCTTTCAAGCGATTGAGTGAAAAGCCAATACCTTCGATTTTACGAGGATTTTCGGCGCCCGTTATTCTAGAACGCCCAACGAGTAAAAAAGAACATCTTTTTCTTCTAAAAAATGACACCGATTATTTTAATCGTTGGGAATCTGCACGTGCTTTAGCACAAACTACCTTACTCGAAATGTCAACGAGAGGAAAAAAGCCTAGTTTACGTTACTTTGATGCCATCAAAGCCGTGTTACAAGACGATCATTTAGAACCTGCATTTCGCGCCCAGTTACTTGAGTTTCCTGGTCAAGCGGACTTAGCAGGATCAATAGCCAAAGCAAAAGTGATACCCGACCCAGAAAAAATATGGAAATCCACTGAAACCCTAAAGGATACACTCGCTAAATACTGCCAGGATATCTTATTTTCAATTTACAAAAAGCAAAGAGTTAGCGAACCCTATCAGCCAAGTGCTGAACAGATTGGGAAAAGAGCACTTGCTAATGCCACTTTGGCGCTCATTACAAGACTAGATGAAGGAAAATTAGCAAAACAACAATTTGCTTCTGCAACAAACATGACGCAGCAATTGTCCGCACTTGGATGTTTAATTTCAGCAGGGGTAGGAGATGAACAAATAAAGTCATTTTATGTACAATGGCAACATGACAGACTGATGCTTTCCCAATGGTTTGCCTTACAAATTGTGCGATCAATACCTCAAAGTGCCGTTGCAATCACGAGAAAGCTTACCCAACACCCAAAATTTCAGTGGAAAAATCCGAATATGTTTCGGGCGGTCATTGGTTCCTTATCATTGAACCATGCGGGGTTTCATACTCTTGATGGATCCGGGTATTATTTATTTGCTGATTGGTTAACAAAATTAGATCCAATTAACCCGCAAACGACAGCACGCGCGTGCGCTGCCTTTCAAACATGGAAACAATATGACGATAAGAGGCAAAGCCTAATGAAAAAAGCGATGGAACAGATCTTAGTGAACAAAAACTTATCTAATGACACCAATGAAATGCTTGATCGGATATTATCCGCATGACACCCCACTCGTTTAGTTACACAAGAAATAGCCGAGATTTTCATTATGTAACAATGCTTTTTGTTATTTATACAGTATTGTTTCTTATGTATCTTGTCATTGACGTTGTTTGGTGGATTTTAGCTTTTGGTGTAACGGCAACTCTACCAGCAATCTGGGAAATAATATCAAATCGTAAATCTGGTTTATACTTGACCAACAATAAGTTAAAATGCTGGTCTGGCCGACATAAACTGGAAATCAGTTTTACAGATATTGACTATATCAGATTTGATACTCGATTTGACTTTTCTGTTCGGGTAAGTGCCCTGACAGTGGATGATAAAACAATCCGCTTACCTTATGACGCATTACCAAATATGAAAATACTTGAATCAGCATGCAA
The DNA here is from genome assembly GCA_026710055.1 of Aestuariivita sp. Taxonomy (GTDB): domain Bacteria; phylum Pseudomonadota; class Alphaproteobacteria; order Rhodobacterales; family Rhodobacteraceae; genus JAPORY01. Next base: position 4,865 of record JAPORV010000069.1, on the reverse strand, counting down.
AGCACATGGCTTACGCACAAAACGGAAGCATTTTCTTTTTGCTGAAAGATAACTTCAACAGAAAGGAAAACAGTAACAAAGCCTTCAACGAATTGAACCCACATGAATATGTGCAGTCTGATTACTGCTATCACCTTATATAAGATATTTTTTGAGCACAAAGAAAGATATCATAAGTGTTTCGCATTGAGTGTAAAAACACGCTTAATGCCCGTAATTCTCAATACCTATTGATGTTTATCTGGGGACATCTATTGCAACCATCGTGTTAGCATGAACATTTGTAAAAAAGGTGATGAATGTCTTCTTTCGTTTCAAGAAAATTATATCCCGGCAACAAGCTTATAACAAACCATCACATTACTAAGCCAAGACACCAACGCTGCGAGAATTACAATTTCTGCTTTATTATTTAGACTGAACTAAGTTTAGGTCGCTTATTTTGATGTTACCGGAATCTCGAAAAACCCATCATGCAAGAATTCTACTTGGCTTTACCGCATTCAGTGCTACATTGCGACGAAATCATTCCGTGCGCTGTTTTCTAATTTTATCACCTTCCAAAAGTTACTATCTTGGATGGCACAAATGAACGTTAAGAAATAAGGATCATTTGAACTATGCTAGATTACGATTTCAAAATGCCGGAGCCTAAAGTAATTATTGGATCTAAATCCAATTGGGAAATTGTTATTGGCATGGAAGTGCATGCACAAGTCTCCTCAAAGGCAAAACTATTTTCCTCAGCATCAACGGCTTTTGGTGCTGAACCGAACGCCAATGTAGCATTTCTTGATGCGGCAATGCCTGGAATGTTACCTGTCATTAATGAATTTTGTGTAGAACAAGCTGTTCGCACCGGATTAGGACTAAATGCAAAAATTAACCTAAACAGTGCATTTGATCGCAAAAACTATTTTTATCCTGATTTGCCCCAAGGCTATCAGATTTCTCAACTCTTTCATCCTATTGTCGGCGAAGGTGAAGTCATTGTGGAAATGGGTGAGGGTGTTGCGCGAAAAGTGAGAATTGAAAGAATTCATCTTGAACAAGATGCGGGCAAATCAATTCACGATATGGATCCTAAATTTTCTTTTGTAGACTTAAATCGCACCGGGGTCGCACTCATGGAAATCGTATCACGACCTGACATACGAGGTCCCGAAGAGGCTGCAGCCTATTTAAATAAATTACGTCAGATCATGCTCTACTTGGGAACTTGTGACGGAAACATGCAAAATGGCAATCTACGTGCGGATATAAATGTTTCTGTCTGCTTACCTGACGATTACCAACAATATCAAACGACCCAAGACCTCAAGAAACTCGGAACGCGATGTGAAATTAAAAATATGAATTCATTACGTTTCATTCAAAAAGCAGTTGAATTTGAGGCACGACGTCAAGTGAGTATTCTTGAAGCAGGCGGCCAGATCGAACAAGAAACACGACTGTTCAACTCCGAAACTGGCGAGACGCGCTCAATGCGATCGAAGGAAGAGGCGCAGGATTATCGTTACTTCCCAGATCCAGATTTGTTACCGCTACAACTCAACATAGAATGGATCAACAACATCAAACAAAATCTACCAGAATTACCAGATGAAAAAAAAATGCGTTTCGTTCATCAATTTGAATTAACTGACTATGATGCATCAGTTCTTACAGCAGAAATTAGCGTGGCAGCTTTTTTTGAACAGGTTGCAGACGGCCGTAATGCAAAACTGGCGGCAAACTGGGTCATTAATGAACTATTTGGTCGATTGAAAAAAGACGAAAAAGAAATTGAAGAAAGCCCAATTTCACCTTCAAATCTCGGAAAGATAATTGACTTAATCGAAAATAAGGAAATCTCAGGAAAAATTGCTAAAAAATTATTTGATATTGTTTACTCAGAAGGTGGTGACCCTTTAGAAATTGTCGAAAAACGCGCTATGAAACAAGTTTCTGATCTCGCCACTATTCAAACCGCAGTAGACAAGGTTTTTGCTGATAACCCTACTCAAGTTATCAAAGCTAAAGAAAATCCAAAGTTAAAGGGTTGGTTTGTTGGTCAGGTTATGAAATATACTAACGGAAAAGCCAATCCAAAAGCAGTGAACGAGGTTATTGACAAAAAGCTGATGGCATAACTCTAACTTCCAAATTGTGTCGCTACGAAATCAATACCTTAAGACTACCTATATGATCCTGCTTGCAGCTTCAATATCGCGAATTTTGATTAACGATCTGAATTAGACCGGGCACGAAGGCAATGACAATAGATAAACGATGCTTTTCACTCGGCAATATCAAGTGACAACGCATGAATTCGACTTAATAGTTCAGCGCCTAAAGCATCATGTACGGATCTGTGGCGTTCAATTCGTGACTGATCTTTAAATTGACTTGATCTAATTTTTACATTAAAGTGCGTTTCTTCTCCTTCCTTAAACCCAATATGACCGCGATGACTCTTGCTATCGTCAACAACTTCTAATTCACGCGGACTAAACACTGCCATGAGTTTTTGGGAAATTTCTTCAGATATTCGCATATTTCTTCCAATCCAAATTAAAGTTTCTTTAATCCCTCTTTTCTACCCATATTACTACAGTGTAAACTAAGCATTTCGATTTATGATAGTATGTATTCAATAATCAAAAGGCGTTCTCACAAATGACGAAGCGAGATGTGTTTGGGTTTGATATTTCAGTTTCTGCGGCAAATGAGAAAAACCCCAAAAGGCGCACAAAAATGTCTGGCGAGACTGAAACCTCTACCCGCACATGTGATTACGCGGGATGTAACAAAGCTGGAAAATTTCGCGCACCAATGGCACCAAACCGACCAGATGACTTTTATTGGTTTTGCCAAACCCACGCACGTGAATATAACAAAAACTGGAATTTCTTTGAAAGCATTTCGGAAACTGAGTTTCAAGAGCAAACATCAAGCGATCGTGTCTGGGAACGTCCAACAAAGCCTTTAAATGATTCAGAAAAAAAAGCATGGTCACGACTTGGTATTGAAGACCCATATCAAATATTGGGCAACAACGCCACAAGGAACCCTGGTTATGAAATCACTGGTCGTAAATTGCCCTCAACAGAAGTTCGAGCGTTGGAAATTCTTGATTGCAAAGAAACTCAAAGAAAGTCTGAGATTCGAAATGTCTACAAAGAACTTATTAAGGTTCTACATCCCGACAATAACAGCGGTGACCGTAGCCAGGAAGATCAATTACAAGAAGTCGTATGGGCTTGGGATCAAATTAAAAATAGTCGAAATTTTCGAAACTAATTGAGCAACTGATATGTTAGCGTTTTAAGCTGCTCAAAATTCAATAATCCGCGAAATAATTGCTTTATCCTATCGATTAATTCTGTAATTACATTTCGCTGTACTCAATTTTATTCGGCACACACTTGAATGGGTTGATATTTTAGTGCACGAGAACAAAATTGAAGTTCCATTCGTCCCATGGTCGGGATTTAAGAAAGAAGTGCTTATGGTTAGCATCAATAAAACTGAAGGAAAGCCAACTGAGAATATCATGGTACGAGATGCTTTCGGCATCGATAGCGACATGATCATAAAAGGGTTTGCGGAAAAATCGGAACGTGTGCCCGAACAAGATCATACCTATAAATTTGATCCTGATACAACTTTGGCAATTATAGCTGGCTTTGAAAAAAACCGTCGTGTCTTGATACAAGGGTATCATGGAACCGGAAAGTCAACCCACATAGAACAAGTGGCTGCAAGACTGAATTGGCCAATGGTAAGGGTCAACTTAGATAGTCATATTAGCAGAATTGATCTTATTGGAAAGGACGTGATTAAACTACAAGATGGAAAGCAAGTAACTGAATTTCAGGATGGTATCCTCCCTTGGGCACTAAGAAATACATGTGCAATAGTCTTTGACGAATATGATGCTGGTCGCGCCGATGTGATGTTTGTCATTCAGCGTGTTCTTGAGCATGATGGAAAACTAACCCTACTGAACCAGAACGAAATTATTACCCCCAATCCTTATTTTCGACTGTTTGCGACGGCAAATACAGTTGGGTTGGGTGACACCACTGGGTTGTATCATGGGGTTCAACAAATCAATCAAGCACAGATGGATCGTTGGTCAATGGTTGCGACACTCAATTACCTTAGTCATGATGCAGAGGTCGCAATCGTTTTGGCGAAAGCGCCCCACTACAATACCGAAAATGGTCGAAAAACAGTCAATCAAATGGTTACACTCGCCGATTTAACCAGAAAGGCCTTTATGAGTGGTGATCTATCAACTGTTATGAGTCCACGAACCGTCATTACCTGGGCGCAAAACGCTGAGATTTTTCGTTCTAATGGCTATGCGTTCAGATTATCTTTTCTGAATAAATGCGATGAATTGGAACGTCCAACAGTGGCAGAATTTTATCAACGCTGCTTTGATGTTGAATTACCGGAAAGCGCTGCTAGCGCTGCGCTAGCTTAAAAGATGCTCAGCGACAAAACTCAAAACAAGAATTCCACGCTTTTACACACGATTTTTTTAAAAGCATATTTGAGCAAATCATGTATGTTCCAAAAGTATAGAAATATTTATTATGATGAGAGGTACTTGCAAAACTCTACATTTAAGCAAATTTTCCCCGCTTTTGGGCCTTTTGTTGAAAAGCAGAATGAACATGCCGCATCTCTTCATCTATGAAAAAAAGAAACAACAACACATAGAGGAAACAACGACATGTCCTTATTTTCATCCATATCATATCTCTTGAACCGATTTCAAGGGGAATGATGCCCTGCGTTGAGCACGGAACTCGGCCCCTTGAATGAAAAGCACCAACGCTTTGTTGCCGCCCTTGATCTGCAACCGGTCGAAA
>JAPORV010000226.1 GCA_026710055.1 Aestuariivita sp. | reverse complement strand
GTATTTTGCCCGATATGGTGATGATGTGAGCTGATTTTGTTGAGAAATCGGCTTCGGGGACTTGTATTCATTGAGCAGTGGCTTTGTTCTTATTTCACCTCTCCTTCTTCCGCCATCACAATCAAAAAAAAATCCACCACCGACTTTTGCAAGTGGCTCCATTAAATAAAATTTAATACTTTTAAAACATGTAAACCGTTAAATTAACTTTCTATGTTTTGTTCGATTTAGCTACATCAAAAAACGCCCTCCTCAACGTTTCCATATCTGCTACGGGCATATCGACCTCTTCTTCTAGTTCGGCCGTGTTCGGCTGGTAATCGGAAGGTTTAAGGTGCTTAAATTATTTAGTGTTTCGATAGGCCATTGCCAAATATCCTTTTTTAGTTCCCAATAATTTTTTACATTAAAACGAATTTTATGTGTCAACGATTTGAACTTCTCTTGCGCAATGTTTCCAACATATCGGTATTCCTTGGAAATAAACACTATATGGTGATTTTTCCTGAGGTTATCTCAGAATGTTGACCGAATTTTTAATTAACTAACCTAAGTTAAAATCTACCAAAATCATTAACTTATCAGATGTCATAGTATTTTTGTCGTGGAATGCTTTTAATTTATTGAATTTATTGATTTTTTACAAGAGGTTAATGTGATAAATTGATTTATTCGTTATCGAATAAATCTAGTAAATTCGCAATCGAAATGTGCCATCATTTTTTTGACATGTATTCATTATCGTTTGGTATTGTGGCGCTGTGTTTGAACTAATTGTCACATTCGAGAAAATTATTTTGTCGAAAAGATTAGAAATTAGTGATTTTTTGAAAGGGCTTTGGATTAATGGCTTTCTGCTTCAACAATAGATGTGCTAATGAGTTTTCGTTTGCGTCCAATAACTTCAAAGAGCGGGGAAATCATACATGAGAATAGCGTCAAGAACCAAAAATCTAGTGTCGCATTCAGCTTTTATCTTTAGTGTGATGTTATTGATTTCTAGTTGTGGTGACGTTCCTACAGACCGCGAGCAATCATTAGAAGAATTTACGCCAGAGCAAATTTTTGAACGGGCGGAATATGAATTCCAGCGTGGTAATATTAGTGATGCAACATGGTATTTTTCTGAAGTTGAACGTCTTTATCCTTACTCCAATCTGTCACGACGTGCTCTCATTATGCAGGCTTACGTACATCATTCTGGAAAGGAATATGAGGAGGCACGTTCTGCAGCCCAGCGCTTTTTGGATTTTTTCCCCGCAGATGAAGATGCATCTTATGCGCAGTATCTTCTTGCATTGAGCTATTATGATCAGATTGATGAAGTTGGTCGAGATCAAGGTTTAACTTTTCAAGCTTTGCAAGCATTGCGGGGCGTTATCGAAAGATATCCTGACAGTATTTACGCTGATAGTGCTAAACTAAAGTTTGATCTCGCATTTGATCATCTTGCGGGTAAAGAAATGGAAATCGGGAGGTATTATCTGCGTAGAGGACATTTTAATTCAGCAATTAACCGTTTTCGTGTAGTCATTGAAGATTATCAGACAACATCGCATACGCCAGAAGCATTGCATCGATTGGTTGAAGCTTATTTGTCATTGGGATTAGAAAATCAAGCACAGACAGCGGGGGCAATTCTTGGGCATAATTTCCGCTCTACTACATGGTATGAGAATAGTTATTGGTTGCTTACAAAGCAAGGCAGAAAGCCTGAAGTTACAGGAAATAATTGGTTGGCTCAAATTTTCAGACAATCACTAAAAGGCGAATGGTTATAGAGATTTTGCAAGCGGTTTGGCCATAAAGGATTCTTTATGCTGCGATTTCTAGAGATCAGAGATTTCTTGATCATTGATCATCTTGAACTGGAATTTCAACCTGGCTTAAATGTTTTTACAGGTGAAACTGGTGCTGGAAAGTCTATTCTTCTTGATGCGCTTGGATTTGTATTGGGCTGGCAAAGCCGAAATGAAGCTCCACAAAAAGGTAAAACTCGCGGTGAGGTGACAGCTGTTTTCGAAATGGGCGTTGATTCTAAAGTGCAAGGCATTCTTGCAAATTTAGACTTGCCAGTGCAGTCTGAGATAACTCTGCATCGAAAACATGCATTAGATGGACGAAAAACTGCGTGGATTAATGATCGTCGGGTCAGTGCAGAAACGCTTAGGTCTCTTTCTGATATATTAGTTGAAATTCATGGGCGTAAAGATGAACGAGGGTTGTTGAATCCTAGTGGGCATTTGTCATTATTGGACAGATTTGGAAATTATGGGTTTCAGATTAAGGCTGTGCAAGAAGCGTGGATTGATTTACGGAATGCCCAAAAGGAATACGAGCAACTTGAATCAGAAACGACGAAAGTTCAAACAGAAGAAAATTACTGGCGACATGTGATGAATGAGTTGGATACTCTCGCCCCTGAATCCGGAGAAGATCAAAAGCTAGATTCTCTTCGCCGTATGATGCAACAATCGGAAAAAATTCGAACAGATATCCTAAAGGCAAAAGAACTGCTCTGTACTGAGGGTGCCGAAGGAGCAATAGTTAATGCCATAAAATGGCTCGAAAATGTTGCTGATAGCATGCAGGACGAACTTGACGAAGCGAGCGCGGCATTATCAAGAGCATTAGTTGAATTAGGAGAGGCGCAGTCAGGTATTGATAAGCTTTTGAGCAAACTCTCTTTTAATCCAGAAGAATTGGAGGCTATTGAAGAACGTCTTTTCGCAATTAGAGCATTGTGTCGAAAACACTCAATTGCACCTGATGAACTTAGTCATTTTGGTAGTGAGGTACGTGCTCGCTTAGAGTTGATTGATGCAGGCAGCGTCAATTTAGAAAAAGTACTTCACCGTGTTCATGAGGCAAAAAGGGTTTATCAAGAAAGTTCAGAAGAATTAAGGGAAGCTCGTTTGGCGGCAGCACAAGAATTGGATCAATCTGTTATGGCGGAACTGATCCCATTGAAAATGGAGCACGCGAAGTTTCTAACAAAGATTGAAGAAAATCAGTCGAGTGCCACTGGGGTTGATGATGTTACGTTTACTGTGACAACTAATCCTGGGGTTCCACCTGGTCCTCTCAATGAAATTGTATCAGCAGGTGAATTAAGTCGCTTTCTGTTAGCTATGAAAGTTTGTCTTGCAGAACCAAGTCAGGAATTTACCATGATTTTTGATGAAATTGATAGAGGAATAGGAGGAGCGACTGCTGACGCGGTTGGGCAACGTCTTTTTGATATATCACGGTCAAGTCAAGTTATTGTTGTGACTCACTCACCGCAAGTAGCTGCCAAGGGTGACAATCACTGGCAGGTACAAAAAAAAATAAGAAAAGGTTTGACAATATCTACAACTACATTGTTGGATAATAGAGCTCGGATTGAGGAGATTGCTCGAATGCTTGCTGGTAGTTCCATCACAAAAGCAGCTCGTCAAGCTGCAAGAGCGTTGTTAGAAAGTTAGTCTAGCGGTGCAAATGGGTGCCTAAGGGTTATTTCCAAACCTAAACAATATAATAATGATTGCCAATGGTAAGATAATGGCAAAAGAAATAAATTCTCTTGCATTAAAGAGCAAAAAATTCTTTTCATTTTTGCGGAAAGTTTGGCAAGTATTACTAGACGAAGGTCCTTCGCAGTTTCAGTTTTGGTTTATCGCAATGATGATCGGGGTTGTCGCTGGCTTTATGGCACTATTTTTTCGAAAAGCTATCGAATCACTACAGGCACAACTTTACTTATTGGATGAAAATCAACTGATCTTTTCAGTTACTGAGACTTTACCATGGTACTGGATTTTATTTTTACCAGTTTTAGGAGGGCTGTTAGTTGGATTTATACTGCATCAATTTACGCCAGATGCTCGTGTTAGATCGGTTGCTGATGTAATAGAAGGCGCCGCAATTCGAAACGGCAAGGTGGAAACTCGTGCAGGTATTGCATCTGCTATCGCATCACTTATCACGTTATCGTCAGGAGGATCGTCTGGTCGAGAAGGTCCTGTTGTTCATCTTGCGGCTGTTATTTCTACCAAAGTATCGCGATGGATGAATGCTACTGGATTGACCAGTCGTGATCTGTTGGGATGTGCTGTCGCTGCCGCTGTTTCCGCCAGTTTTAATGCACCAATTGCAGGGACTATTTTTGCTCTTGAGGTCGTACTTCGTCACTTTGCTTTACACGCATTTGCGCCAATTTCAATTGCGGCTGTTGCGGGAGCAGTGATTAATCGCTTGGAATACGGTAATGTTACAGAATTTGAATTATTTGAAACGAATGCGCTGTACTTTTATGTTGAGTTACCGGCATTTTTAGTGCTTGGATTAATGTCTGGTTTGATTGCAGTTGCTTTGATGAAGTCAATTTTCCTTGCGGAGGATGCAGCTAATGAAATTCAGAGTCGTTATCGCATTCCGCGATGGCTGCGCCCAGCAATAGCCGGGCTTCTATTGGGAATAATTGCGCTTTTTTTTCCGCACATTATTGGCGTTGGGTATGATACGACTTCGCTGGCCCTTACAGGGCAACTATTATTGCATGAGGCGGTTATTTTTTGTATCTTTAAAGGTATTGCAGTGGTTATCACTATTGCTGGCCGTATGGGCGGTGGTGTATTCTCTCCATCGTTAATGGTGGGTGCATTAGCAGGGCTCGGATTTGGAATAGTGGCAACATCAATTTTCCCCAATTCTTCGAGCTCTGAAACGCTCTATGCGTTAGCCGGTATGGGGGCGGTGGCGTCGGCCGTGCTGGGTGCACCGATTTCTACCACACTAATTGTTTTTGAATTGACGGGCGACTGGCAAACAGGTTTAGCTTTGATGGCATCTGTTTCAATTGCAACTATTGTTGCATCGCGAGCAGTTCACCGCTCTTTTTTTCTGACTCAGCTTGAGCGACGAGGATTACATCTTGCAGACGGTCCTCAAGCTTACGTGCTCTCAATGTGTTTTATTAATGAAATTATGCGCCCTGTCGAGGACCTAGATCGCAAATTAATTGATGATTTAGAGAAATTAGTTTCAAAAAATGTATTCGTAAAAAGTAATCAAACTCTTGACTCCGCTTTAGCCATTTTTGAAAATATGTCCACGACAGTTATCCCGGTAGTTGTTTTTCAGGGTGACCAAAGAAAACTTGAGTTGTGTGGCGCATTATTTCAAGTTGACGCACTTAAGGGATACAATAAAGCTCTCATTACTACTGCTGCGGAAGAGCATTCATAACTTCCTTTCTTACAAGTTGACTGGGCTAATAGTGTGCCAGGCTTTTGGGCTAATACCTAATATACCAACATCATTGCAGTGATAAGTATAGGGATTTCAGTTTTGTAAGGGCGCCCTGTCCCATCTTTAACAAAATTTATGAAAAAATATCCAAATTTCGTTATTTTCAGAATTTCCCTCCTTTTATTTCAGTGGTTTAGAATTGAAATTCTTAAAAATCTCCGTTGTAGTGCCCTATTTTTTCGCTAACTTTGATATATTGACATAAATTCCAAATTTGTAATACTATACAGTTTTTTAACTAATTAATTTATAATAATTTTTTAAACTTGGACTATAGGAAATTAGCATCAATAAGCTTTAGCGATCACTGAAAATCAAATGGGAGCGGTTGCCTTATTAAGCCATTGCTGAGCAGTTAGACTAACGAGGTTATTAATTTTTTTATTAACTTCTAAGTGATACTCATTTAACCACTTAATTTCATTTGATGTTAGCTTATCTTTTTGAATCAGCTTGCGTTCTAGTGGTACGAGGGTCAATGTGCGCCAACATAGCATTTCACGGTGTTTATCGCCATCTGACGGCGCAAGCGCGGCTTCTACGACCAAAAGATTCTCAATCCGAATACCATACTTTCCTTCTCTATAGTACCCTGGCTCATTTGACAAAATCATTCCAGGTTCTAATGGAATGTCACTTGTGCGAGATAAACGTTGTGGTCCTTCATGTACATTCAAATAAGAACCCACTCCGTGGCCCAAACCGTGATCAAAATCTCGATGTGCCTGCCATAGATGAAAACGACCAATAGATTCAATATCGTGCCCCGATAAATTTTTGGGCCAGCGAAGGCGAGACACTGCAATCATGCACTTTAGCACTTGGGTATAGGATGTTCTTTTTTCTTCTGTAACATCACCAATAGCAATTGTTCTTGTAACATCAGTTGTGCCATCAATATACTGTCCACCACTATCTAAAACAAGTAAGTGTCCATTTTCGATGATAGAATTGGTTTTAGTTGATACACGGTAATGAACAATTGCTCCATTCGCACCTGTGCCAGCAATCGTATCGAAGGAAATATCCTGCAGCATTGGGTCTTTTCTGCGTTCCTTCTCCAGTTTTTTGACTATGTCAATTTCCGTCAGAATATTGTGTTTGTGCGCATCAAGCCATGCCAGGAACTCTATCATTGCGACCGCATCACGCGTATGTGCATTAATTGCTCCGCTAATCTCAACAGCATTTTTTCGCGCTTTGGGTAGTATGCAAGGATCTCTTTTGATTATTGGCTGTGAGCAGGCCGATGCGACGGCATATGGCACAGAATCCCGGTCTAATAATATCGGTTCGTCAAACAATTTAAGTGTCTTAATAAATGAACTTGGTGGTAAGATTGAAATGTCTATGCCGAGATGATCAGTAATGTCGCTTACTTTTTCTTTTTGAACATACAGCTTTATTTTTGCGTCATCAAATAAGATAGCAAAACATTGCATAACAGGATTGCGTGGTATGTCATTGCCGCGGATATTGAGCAGCCATGCTATTGAATCTGGTAATGTAATGACCGCCGCTTTTGCATCTATTTCTCTTAGTTTTAGTGCGAGTCTTTCTCGTTTTTTTTGATGAGATTCACCAGCAAATTCGATGGGATGAATTTTAGCTTTTGTTTTCTTTGCTTTAGGTTGATCATGCCAAATGTGATCAATTGGATTACGGCGTAGGGGTGTTAATTTAATGTCCGTCCCTTTTAATTTTTTTTTTATTTTTGAAATTTGTATGTTCGACATAAGCCATGGATCGAATCCAATTTGGCTGTTTGGTGATGTATTTATTTTAATCCATCTTGATAATGTAGTGTGCGGAAAGGGCACAATTTCGAAGTCGTTTTGGTTCACTTCTGACTTGACTTGAGCTCTATACCGTCCATCAACAAAAAGACCCGCCTTTTGAGATAGAATGATTGCTGTACCAGCTGAACCAGTAAATCCAGTCAACCACGATAGACGCTCATCTCTTTCAATGACATACTCACCTTGGTGAACATCTGAACGAGGCACAATAAATCCATCAAGTTTAATTGAAGCCAAGTATTTCCGAAGTATTTTAAGCCGAGAAGGGACGTGTTTTGCGATATCTTTTACGGTGAAGCTTTGATACATGTTGAGGATCGCTTTTTGGGAAGAAAGGACGTGGTGGGTGGTGATAGAGAAAAATTTTTGAGAGGGTCTCACGCATTGTGTAGAAGATGATAAATAGCGAATTTGTTTATTAATTTTTGATTATTTTGATACTATTGATTTCATTATTTACGTAGCAATCATTAATTGAGTTTGAGCATAATTACAAAACGGAAGCAGATCTCATCTACGATATAATCGCGATTTTTTGCAATGGAAAGATAAGCATTATCGATAAGGCACGTGGTTAATGCACAGTAAAGCAATCATTGAATTTCATCAAATTATCGCGCTTAATTATCGTTCCTATCGACATGAAAAATTTATCTAACTGCAAATCAGACTTGGTGTTGTAATTCCGGTTAATTTCAGAACGTGCATAGTATTTCTCCGGCAGTTCAATAATTTGCTCGGCATTAAACACATTGAAACGTTGAATCACCCCTCTAATTTTCTTACTTTCATCATCATTGATTGAAACCCGAGTATCAAAACAAATGACTTTCATGGATTTCTCACCTTTTTGAGCCGACTTGCCGAGCTTTTTTGATTAAAGGTCATCCAATGTGATGAATTGTCTTGCAGAGGCGACCAACCAAAGAACAAGAACATTAACTCCCTGATATGGTTCGTCATTGTGACGAAGGGGTAAATATGCGTTTTCTGCTCCTTCTGCCCATGGCTGTCGCCATGGAGGACACCCGTTTTCAATCGCTTCGACAAGTTGGTTGGTTATCGCTTGATAAAGATTAGCTTTTAGCCCATTTTCTTTTTTTCGCCCCGCCATACCATTTATTTCTCGGAGTGAAGAACACACATGACTTCCAATAATCGAACCTGATAGAATTCCAAAAGTAACTCCAAATTAAAGTTACACTTTCCTGAATTTTCTCGGCTTTAATGACTCTTAGTAGAGAATGTTCGTGACAAAACTCGAAGTTTCGTTTCTTATGGTTCACGGCAATGTTGCATGTCGAGAGAATTCCGCTGGAAGAGTATGCTGTCCTATACCAGCAAACAATTTATTAACTTGATCACTTTCTAGTTCTTTTCGTGTAAGTCCAAAACATTATTCCTCTTCTAAGATAATAAGCGAACTTTCATCATTTAACTCTCACCGTGCGACATTCTCTTTGGAAGGGTAAATTGTGACCTCCGCAAAGAAATCGTTGTCAAATTGAATGTCATCTTCCTCGAAAAAACTCATGAAGTTCGAATCCATGCTTACGTTTTTCTAAAAATTAAAATTTATAGCAATTCTCTGAGTGTCCATCATATTTTCTCTCCATATTTTCTTTTTTGATCCCTAGTATACCATTGTTATTGAATTGATGGTAGAAGCTGGTAAATTGTCGTCTTATTTGTAGTGAATGATAGTGAAACGTCGCATTGATAACAATACCACATCCCGATTGGTTTGGGCAGGGCCGTTTCTGAGGTCGCAACATCGACGACGGATGAGGAGATAACATATGAGGCA
>JAPORV010000142.1 GCA_026710055.1 Aestuariivita sp. | reverse complement strand
CCATTATTGCGGCCAACCTGGTGCGGCTGGGACGTTTTATTCGTGAGAAGGAGCGCGAGCGTCTGAAGCGCCAGCAGCGTCGCGCTGCTTAATCATCAATTCAAAAAAAAACAGGCTTCTGACTGGACAGGCGGAGTCCGTCTGCTACGTCATTTTAGCGGAAATGTCGGCCTGATGAGGCCACCGGACATCGGGTAATCGGCAATTATGCGGTAAAATTCCCCAATAAATTTGATATTGCGATGAAAAAAATTCACATTCGTCTCGGGCGGGCGTCAAAAAAGGGGGGTTTTTTAACAGACACTAAACTATCAACCTTATGCTCAACAAGTGCAGTTAAGGCAGGATACAAAACGATAAGTGAGGCCCTTATGCATGTTGTGTTGCAATAGCCTCAACTCAATGTTATTTTTTTCTGGCGGTAAGTATTGTCAAGAATTGATTACAATTAAGGACTTAATATGGAACAAGGTGAACCAACAACTTTAGTTTCTACTGATTGGCTGGCAGAACATATTAAGGATCCTGATCTTCGCATATTAGATGGCTCTTGGTATTTACCTTTGGCGAAGCGCAATCCGAAAGACGAATATGATATAGGGCATATTCCTAGTGCAAGATTTTTTGATATTGACGAGATATCTGATCAATCTTCTTTATTTCCACATATGGCGCCGTCGCCTGAAAAATTTATTGCGCGAATGCAAGCGATGGGCATTGGTGATGGACATCAAGTTGTTGTTTATGATAGCGCTGGATTGATGTCAGCTGCACGCGTGTGGTGGCTCTTTCGGTTGATGGGAAAGCCGAATGTTGCGGTGCTTGATGGTGGTTTGCCAAAATGGCGAGCAGAAGGTCATCCTATTGAAGATTTACGCCCGGTCGTTAACAAACGACATTTTTCAGCCCGCTTTCAAAATCAATTAGTACGAAATATTTCACAGGTTGAGGCCGCATCAAAAATAGCTGATAGCGTGATCGTTGACGCTCGTTCTCCAGGTCGGTTTGCAGGAATCGACCCAGAACCTCGGCAGGATTTGCAGTCGGGTCATATTCCGAATTCGGTGAATGTGCCATTTGAACATTTGCTCAATTCTGATGGAACCATGAAAGATCATGCGGGACTTAAAGATGCACTTCACGCCGGTAAGGTTGATCTGTCCAAACCAGTAATCGCGACCTGTGGTTCGGGGATCACTGCTTGTATTCTTGCACTAGCATTTGAGCGATTGGGTAAGTTTGATTGGTCAGTCTACGATGGTTCCTGGGCAGAATGGGGTGCGAGCGAAGATGTTGAAAAAGTGACAGGCGAGATATGATGTTTGAGGTTCTTCGACCAAAACCAGCTGATAAAATTCTTAAGTTGATGAAGGCTTATCGTGAAGACACTCGGAGTGAGAAAATTGACTTAGGCGTTGGTGTTTATAAGAATTCAACGGGAATCACGCCAATTATGCAGGCAGTCAAGAAAGCTGAGCAACGGATTTGGGAAGAGCAGCAGACGAAGGCTTATGTTGGATTGGAGGGAGACTCTGCCTTTAACGACTCGATGATTGGGTTAATTCTGAACAATACTATTGAACGTGATCGAATCGCAGCGGTGGCAACTCCTGGAGGAAGTGGCGCAGTTCGTCAGGCATTTGAATTAATTCGCCAGGCGAACCCAAACGTGCGGGTGTTTGTTAGCAATCCGACATGGCCCAATCATGTTTCAATGCTTTCTTATCTTGGAATTGAGCAGATTGACTACCGGTATTTTGATGAAAGAAGTCGGGGTATAGATATTCAAGGGATGCTTGATGATATCTCAAAAGCTAGGCCGGGAGATGTCGTGCTTTTACATGGTTGTTGCCACAATCCAACCGGCGCCAATTTAACTTCTGTTGAATGGGACGAGGTGATATCAATGCTTCAAAGAACTGGCGCAACACCAATGATCGATATTGCTTATCAAGGCTTTGGAGAAGGTGTAGAGCAAGATGCAGTTGCAACTCGTAAGGTGGCCGAATCTTGTCCAGAGACGTTGATTGCTGCAAGTTGTTCAAAAAACTTTGGGATATATCGTGAGCGAACTGGCCAGTTAATGTTGATCACGCAAGAAAAAGACAAAAGTAGCGTAAAAATGAAGCAAGAAACACTCGCTTTTCTAAATCGTCAGAATTATTCCTTTCCACCCGATCATGGTGGTCGTATCGTGTCTACGATACTAAATGATAGTTCTCTCCGTGTATTGTGGGAAGCGGAATTAGAACGGATTCGGACATCACTACTTGATATTCGCAATCTACTGGCTGCAACATTACAAGAGTTATCGCATTCAGATCGTTTTGGTTTTATTACGCAACATCGAGGAATGTTTTCACAACTAGGCTGTAATTTTGAGCAAGTTAAGGTTTTACGGGAAAATTATGCTATTTATATGGTGGATGATTCACGCATTAACGTTGCGGGATTAACTGAAGAAAAAGTTCCTGTTGTTGCAAAGGCTATCATCAAAGTCGGTATTTGACGGCGAGTAGTGTTCAATAAATTTATGGGCATTGCCGTTGCTAGTAATGGATGGGAATGTAACAAGAAAAAATCCGGACGTTATACGCCCGGATTTTATTTTAGATTACTGAACTATTCTTAGCCTTTAGAAAACTCAGGATAAGCTTCCATACCAAGTTCTGATATATCCAGTCCATTTATTTCTTCTTCTTGACCGACACGTATTCCAACGGTCGATTTGAGTGTATACCAGACGATAAGCGATGCAACCATTGTAAAGATTCCAACAACGATGATTCCATAAATTTGGGGAATGATACTTGCATCCGGGTTGGTAATCACGACAGCAAGTGTCCCCCAAATGCCTGCGAATAAGTGCACCGGAATGGCACCAACCACATCGTCTATCTTTAGTCGGTCCAAGAGTCGTACACCAAATACAACAATTAATCCGCCGATGGCACCGATTAACGTTGCTGTCCCTAAGCTTGGCGTAAGCGGTTCTGCGGTAATTGAAACAAGCCCAGCTAAAGCCCCGTTTAACACCATTGTAAGGTCAGGTTTTTTGTAGAGAATTTGGGTCAAAATCAATGCAGCTATTGCGCCTCCGGCAGCGGCGGTATTGGTGTTCGCAAAGATACGAGATACGTCTGCAACATCGCCCACAGTTCCCATTGCGAGTTGTGATCCGCCATTGAAACCAAACCAACCTAACCATAAAATGAAGGTACCAAGCGTTGCTAACGCCAAATTAGAACCGGGGATTGGGTTAGTTTTGCCGTCTTTATATTTTCCAAGACGTGGGCCAAGGATAATTGCACCAGCAAGTGCGGCCCATCCGCCGACGGAGTGAACAACCGTAGAGCCTGCAAAGTCCAAAAACCCGTATTCATCTAAGAATCCGCCGCCCCATTTCCATGATGCTTGTAAAGGATAAATTACGCTTGTGAGAATGATGACAAAAATTAAGAAGGGCCACAGCTTAATTCGTTCAGCCAGTGCGCCGGATACAATTGACGCAGTCGCTGCACAGAACATTAGCTGGAAGAAAAAGTCTGAACCGGTGGAGGCATAACCAAGATCATCAGCAGCTGCGGCAGTAACACCGACCACTTCCAAAACCCCTGGTCCCCATACACCCGATAAAAGGCCATCAATCATCCAGGTTCCCAAAGGATACATGAGATTGTAGCCAATCAGGTAATAAAAAACTGCTGCAAATGCGAAAAGTGAGATATTTTTTGTCAGTTGCATTGTTACGTTCTTTGAACGAACTAAACCAGATTCAAGCATTGCAAAACCGGCGGCCATGAAAAAAACCAGAAAGCCACCTACGAGAAATAATACAGAAGTGTAGATGAAATCACCGTTGGCAAGTGGTGCATACACGGCTGCTATTGCGTCAGCAGCGGCTTTTTTAGGGTCCACACCATTTTCTATCGCATTCTCTGCAGCGTCTATTGCTGCAGCCCGCACTTTCTCGCCAATGAATTCATTCGGAGTTAAGTAGGCTGATACTGCAGCATTAATGGCTTCTTGCGATGGCCCTTCACTTGTGGAACCTGATGACTCTTGAGCAAGTCCTAATGAAGGCAGTAAGAATGCAGCCACAAAAATCAGTCGTTTTAGAATATTCATAATTGGGTTTCCTTGATTTCGCACCTTAGAGTGCGTCTTCGTTTGTCTCTCCAGTGCGAACGCGGGTTGCTTGTTGCACATCGACGACGAAAATCTTTCCGTCTCCGATTTTTCCGGTACGGGCATGTTTGGCGATTGTCTCAACAACTTCGTCGGCCATTGAAGCTGAAACGACGATCTCAAGTTTAACTTTCGGAACATAATTGACTGCATATTCAGCCCCACGGTAAATTTCAGTATGTCCCGATTGCGAACCAAACCCTTTAATTTCGGTAACCATCATGCCGCGAACGCCGCTACTTGAGAGAGCTTCTCGAACTTCTTCAAGTTTGAATGGTTTAATTGTTGCTATGATGAGTTTCACATGTAAACCTTTTGATAAGATGTTACGGATATGTGAAGTATTAAAGTGCTCATACGTCTAAGACACCGCTTAGCATGAAAAACGAAAAAATTTAGGTGAACAAATATTGTAGTTGCACAAAAAATGGGCAAAAATTATTATTTTAGTTAAAAAATGTGCTATTTTGAATCAAAATAAAGTATATTTGAATATACAGATGACACTGATTTTGTGTATTATATGTATTGAGAGCAATAAGAATCGAGCAGGGCAGGTATGGGTGATTCAAAACGTACACGGCTACCTGTGGTAGCTGACAGAAAATATCAAAAAAAGAAGGAAATACTGGCGTCACAATCGCGCTCGTCGAACCATATTGGTGCGCACAAAAAGTCAGTCAAAGAGCATTCGACACAGTCCAATCGACTTTCGCAAGGTCTTAAATTTGTAATGCGTTTGGTTGGTCGTTTGTTTTGGATATTTTTCTGGCGTGTTGGTGTAATTGTCTCTTTACTGATCGTACTTGGCGTTGGAGTACAGTTCATGCAAATGTCAGATTTTTCAAATTTACTTGACGGGCGGCAACGTGGCTCCGTTACTTTGCTTGATCAAACAGGTAAACCATTTGCTTGGCGTGGGGAGCAATTTGGTGGTGTCATTACAGATGAGACTGTTTCTCCTCATTTGAAAAATGCCATATTAGCGACAGAAGATAAGAGATTCTATCGTCATTTAGGAGTAAGTTTTCGTGGAATAATTGGTGCTATTTGGATAAATTTGCGTGAAGGCCGTGGCCCCTTATCTGGTCATGGTGGTTCCACAATTACTCAACAAACTGCGAAGCTTTTGTGTCTTGGGGAAGTATATGATCCATCCACTGGATTAACAGAAGTACAATTTGAATCGCGCTGTCGTAAGGTATCAATTTGGCGGAAAATAGAAGAAGCGGTATTTGCAGTTGCGATGGAACTAAAATTTTCCAAGAGTGAAATTCTTACCATTTATCTGAATCGGGTGTTTCTCGGGGCGGGGACCAGTGGATTTCAAGCCGCAAGTCAACGATATTTTGGTTTATCTGTTGCGGAAGTTAATCCAGCACAGGCGGCAATGCTTGCAGGACTGTTGGTTGCACCAACGCGATTTGCACCAACAAATAATCTACAGCGATCACAAAATCGGGCAGCTACTATTTTAAGGCTAATGAATGATCAAGGTTATTTAGACGATGATCAATATCAATATGCCCGAAACAATCCTGCTGAGTTGAGTGCGGCCGCAGCTGCTCAAGCGGGTGGTTATTTTGCTGACTGGGTGATGGCGTCGGGTCCTGATTATTTTACGTTAAATACAACGGAAGACGTTTTTATTCAGACAACCTTTGATAAACGCCTCCAGGTAGCAGCTGAAACTGCAATGATTGAAGTGTTTGATGCGAAAGTTCGTGAAGGTTCAAAAGCGCAGGCTGCGATCGTTGTGATGAGTGCTGATGGTGCTGTTCGTGCTATAGTAGGTGGTAGGTTAACAAGAATTTCTGGAACATTCAATAGAGCGACGCAAGCACTTAGACAAACAGGATCATCTTTTAAGCCTTTTGTTTATGCAACAGCACTTAATCACGGTTATTCGCCATTAGATACTGTTCTTGATCAAAAGTTTTGCATGGCAATCGTTGGTTCAGGAAAGTGGTGTCCCAAGAATTATAAGAACAAGTACTTTGGAAATGTAACACTCGCATTTGCTTTTAGGGAATCATTAAATATCCCCGCGATAAAAATTTCTGAAGATATTGGGCGTGACAAAGTGAGAAATGTCGCCAAAGGATTTGGCCTGTTTAGGGACTTGGCGAGCGGTCCTTCATTGGCACTCGGCGTGTCCGAGAGTACGCTAATTGAAATGACGGGTGCTTATGCGGGTATTCTCAATGGGGGCATTATGGTGAAGCCATATGGTTTAATTGAACTTCGCTTATTCGGAGATGCAAAACCTGTCATGGGTCATGAAGGTAGAATTGGTCAACGTGTCATTAGTAAAAGAGCGTCTGAACAGTTGATATGGATGATGGAGAAAGTTATCTCTGAAGGTACTGGACAGCGTGCTATTCAGCCCGACGGTAGGCCTGTTGCGGGAAAGACAGGCACAACACAGGCTGCAAGAGATGCGTGGTTTATTGGGTTTTCTGCCGATTATGTGGTTGGTGTGTGGATGGGGTATGATGACAATACGCCTCTTACAGGTGTCACCGGAGGCGGCCTACCTGCCGAAATTTGGAAAGAAACGATGATCCGAGTGCATGATGGTTTGCCGATTCGTGCGTTACCAATGGCAGGGCCACACGGTGGGTCGCAAGCTGGAGATGGACATTCTCAGCAATCATCAAATGGTTTCTGGGATAATTTGGTCGGTGACTTTTTGAGATCGGATGAAGAAAACAGTCATTCATCTTCTTCGAGTGAAAGTAGATAATATTTTGTAATGTTAGTTTTCTGAACTGAGATTTCGAATGGATTATGGAGAAGATATCCAAAGTGATATTCGATTTATATTCGGTTTGTCTGGATGTAATTTGTCGTGGTGAGTCACGTAAAAATTCTTGTGATGTTTTCCATGATTCAATTTCGGCTTATTATGATCACGAGATATAAAGAAGTTTTTTTGAGTATCTTCTTCTAATATCGCATTACACATCGTAACGCTAACAAGGCATTATGCAGCATTGTAAGTTTTTGATTTTTGATTATTACCTGAATGACCAGACATTATCATTTCTTTTGGGGTAATCTTAAGTCGAACTTATGACCAACAATGTCAAATTTGTGGTGATCCCCAATATTTTCTAAGCAGAATTGGCAAGATCATTGCAAGCTAAGTGATAATGAGCAAGCAGGAGCAATTAATGTCCATTATACTCAAAATATGATTTCATAAAATTGTGAGGTCAGATTGTATATAAATGCTTTTATTTTACTTTGGCTGACTTTCACTTTAAAATCGAGCGATTTTAGTGATACCACTTAGTACAATCCATTAAATGTGTTGACCATACGATCGACTGCTTCGTAAATCTGTGACTGTGGCATAGCAATATTGAAGCGTAAAAAGTTTTCGCCACCTTTTCCAAAGGTTAATCCATGATTGGTGGCTATTTTGGCATGGCGTTCAACGCGAGAAATCACGGCAGGCATATCCATCGGAAAATTACTAAAATCGACCCAAGATAAATATGTCGCTTCAAGTTCCATTGATTTTAAACCTGGAATTGCGTTAATTCCCTCATCAAATATTTTTCTATTACTATTAAGATATTTAACGAGTTCATCAACCCAATTCGCCCCCTGCTCGGAATAAGCTGCAGTAGCTGCGAATAATCCAAAGGAATTTGGTGATAAACCCAAAGCTGCCATTTTCGAATCGAATTTTTTTCGAAGTATGGGATCTTCAATGATGACATTTCCTGAATGTAGTCCTGCAATATTAAATGTTTTGGTTGTTGCTGTCATTGTAATGAGGCGGTCAGTGATTGTTGGGTCGACCAGCGCTAGTGGCGTATGTTTATGATCTGGAAAGATAAGATCATGATGGATTTCGTCTGAAACCAAGATAAGGTTATTCGCCTTGGCAAAATCTACAACAGATTGGAGTTCATTTTTTGTCCAAACACGTCCGCCTGGATTATGGGGCGAACAAAAGATCAACATCTTCTCATGTCCCTTTAATTTTGCATAACTAGCCTTCAAATTGAGTTGGTATTTTCCATTATTGTTATGTAATTCGCATTCCACGACGTCTCGATTTGCAGCGCGGATAACCTTTGCAAAAGCATGATAAATTGGCGTAAAAAGTACGATGCCGTCGCCGGGTTTCGTAAATGAATCAATACAAAGCGCAGTTCCATTAACCAAGCCGTGAGTTGTGAAAATCCAACTTGGGTCAATATTCCAATTGTGGCGTGTACGCATCCACCATTCAATGGATTTACGGTATTTTTGATCGTCGCCGAAATAGCCGTAAAAACCGTGGTTCAATATATCGCGTAAGGCGTCTTGAATAACGTTTGGCGGGCGAAAATCCATATCAGCAACCCACATTGCAAGACCACTGTCTGGAGGAACATTATATTGTTTCTCCATCAAGTCCCATTTAGCGCAGTGGCTACCGTTTCGATTGAATATAGTATCAAAAGTCAAAAGAGTGATCTCATTGGAATGTAAAATTTGAGTTCAAGTTGAA
Source organism: Aestuariivita sp. (assembly GCA_026710055.1). Classification (GTDB taxonomy): domain Bacteria; phylum Pseudomonadota; class Alphaproteobacteria; order Rhodobacterales; family Rhodobacteraceae; genus JAPORY01. Next base: position 272 of record JAPORV010000142.1, on the reverse strand, counting down.
GTTGGTGATGGGTTTCCAGATCAATTATCTTACTTTTGCAAAAAAATAAAAGTCTCTTATTTTTTACGCAATCATTTTTGAGAACAAAATTCCTTTTTGAAATGTGTATATGGATTTCTACTGATCTGAATGAAGTGTGTTAAAAATTGGTGGTATAATGCCAACAGAGATAATCGTGATCTGCAACATAAATTTTCTTTAGTGAGGTACTTGCAATACTCTACATTTAAGCGAATTTTTCCCGCTTTCGGGCATTTTTTTGAAAAGCAGAA
>JAPORV010000369.1 GCA_026710055.1 Aestuariivita sp. | reverse complement strand
GACGCCGGATACTCTGCCTGAGATTGCTGATGTATCTTTGGGTGAGGCGGTGTTGCTGATGGCACGACTGGGAGGGTATCTTAACCGTAAGAATGAAGCCCCACCTGGTCATCAAGTGGTATGGAACGGGTATTTTCGGTTGAGCATGGGGGCTCAAACGCTGGAGCGGTCGATTCGTCAGGGTGACTTGAGTGCGCAGAAAAAGCGACTTATGCCGTAAAAAATGACTGATGGGCAGCACGCGACGGCGCGCAAGCAGGAGTGGAACAGGCGCGACGCACGCCGGCGTCCGCCAAACGAGCTGTCGAACGCGCTGGTCACAAACGCCCGGAGATAACAGGGACCCACGTCTCTCCGGCTCGCCCGTGGTGTCCAACCATAGATCCTAACAACTACACATTCCGGGTCTATAGAGATTGACCGTGCAACAGTTCTTCGAGTAACCTGATACGTCATTGTAGGGATGCTGAATAGTTACAAACATTGTACCAAATATCAGAAATCTTCGTCATAGAAACCGAACAGAAAAGTAATATTTTTTAGTAATTTGTTAGACAATTTAGACTTTTTTAACAGACACTAGATAATTTTTCTGATAGTATTCAATGCATTAATCGCATAATAAAATTAATGCACTGCAAACCAACCGATTGACGATAATTTATTTTGCTTTCTCAAAAATTCACAATATTCGAATTGAAACCGCTCTAAGGAAAGCGACAAGTATTGCTTCATAAATTGCGTTCACTAAATGATAACCATAAACTACGCCATATAAGGCTTTTAGAGGGAAACGAAATCATTGACTATACAAATTTTTGGACACAAGTCGCCAGATACTGACACCACAGGATCAGCCATTCTCTGGTCATGGTACTTAAATTCAATAAAAGGCAAAAATACAAAACCCGTACTGCTCGGTGAGCCTAATACCGAAGCAAACTTTATGCTTTCACACTGGAACCTCAAAAAGCCAGAAATTATCTCGGATGTTGCCGATAATGCACCTGTCATAATCGTTGACACCAATAACCCCAAAGAATTGCCGGATAATATAAATAATGCAAATATTCAGGCAATCATTGACCATCATAAATTGGTTGGTGGTTTGATGACAAAAGAACCTATTAGCATAACCATTCGGCCTTTAGCGTGCACAGCAACAATCCTAATTGACTTGATGGGTACTGATGCAGTGCACATGCCAGACTGGGCGAAGGCAACTGCCTTAACATGTATTTTGTCTGACACGTTAGAGTTCCGTTCACCCACAACAACCAACTATGATAAAGAAGTTGCAGAACGGCTAGCAAATACGCTTGGTATGAATATCCCCGACTATGCCTCAGAACTTTTTGTAGCGAAATCCGACGTTAGCGCTTTTTCAGACGAAGAGTTACTAAGAATGGATTCTAAAATATTTGAATTTAACGGCAGAAAGTTCCGCGTGAGTGTCTTGGAAACAACCTCGCCACATGTCATACTTGATCGTAAACGTACGTTAATTGAAGCAATGGAAACCGTATCCAACGAAGACAGAATTGATCAAGTCTTATTTTTTATCGTTGACATTCTAAACCAACAAGCAATCCTATTGATCCCAAACAGCATAATTAAATCGGTGGCAGAAAAGAGTTTCAATGTCACTATTAAAACTGACAGTATTGTACTACCAGGGATTGTAAGTCGGAAAAAACAAATTATTCCGAACCTAACAATCTAAATTCATAAACCCTCGAAAAATTCAATTATTCGATGATAGCTATTATTTGAAGCAAGTAATGATCGTTTGTTGTGAATTTTTTTGTCATAAGCGGACGGATGTTTGATTAATGTCAATCATGACGGTTTCTAAGAGTATTTTACTCTCGCTAAGTGACTTAACAAAGTCATCAACTTGCTGAACTAATGACCAAGGAAATACGTCTAAATTGACCGTGTCTCTACCCACAATAAGTCTCACAAAATGAAAATTATCAATTCACTTAACGAAATTTCAAACAACTACGAAGCAATTTTCATGGATTTATGGGGATGTGTTCATGACGGTCGCCAAGCACTGCCGAATGCAATTGTTGCATTACAGAACTACAAAAAAACAGGCGGTAAAGTCGTTTTGGTGACAAACTCCCCACAAATGCAACAAGAGGTAAAACAACAGCTCACGAGTTTTGGTGTCCCAGAAGATGTATGGGATGGAATTGCATCAAGCGGCGACAGCGCACGTGTTGCAATGTTTCAAGGGGTCGTCGGTAAAAAAATTTGGTTTATTGGAGAGGAGAGGGATAAACGGTTTTTTGATCCATTAAATATCGTAGAAAATCCAGTTCATATAATGAGAGTTAATTTAGACGACGCAGAAGGAATCGTTTGCACCGGCCCATTCAACCCAGTGGATGATCCTGAAACTTTACTACCAAAATTAAAAATCGCAGCTGAACGCGGACTAAAATTCTTATGTGCCAATCCAGATATTGTTGTTGACCGAGGCAATGAACGTGAATGGTGCGCAGGGGCATTAGCCAAATTATATTCCAGTATAGGCGGAGAGAGCCTTTATTTTGGAAAACCTCATCAACAAATTTACGATCTTGCGTTTCAACAACTTGACCGCATTCATCCCGGAATTGCTAAACACTCAATCCTAGCAACCGGGGACGGAATTCAAACCGATATTCGGGGAGCAATTAATCAACAAATTGATAGTCTTTTTGTCACTGGTGGATTAGCAGCAATGGAAACCAAAACACAAGAACAACCCGACATCAAAGCTCTACAAAAATTTTTGAGTGACGCTGGCTTAGAACCGACTTTTTCAATTGGCCACTTGCGTTAAAAAAATTCTTCTTGCAAATTCAGCAATACAAAAGAATAAAATCAATCACACAATTTTAATTCCTGTACTGTTTATGAAATGAGGAGAAACCAATTCTGGATAACTTACCAAGGGGGACAATCTGTATTGAAGACATTGAAATGGGGATGTCACGCAATCTTCAAAAAGAGATTACTGACACTGACATTCAAATGTTCGCAGAAATTTCTACAGATCGCAATCCTGTGCATCTAGATGACAACTATGCTCGTGATACAATATTTGAGGGTCGGATTGCACACGGAATGCTAACCGCAGGGCTTATTTCAGCAGTCATTGGTGAACAACTCCCCGGGCACGGCACAGTTTATCTACAACAATCACTCAAATTTCTTGCACCCGTACGACCCGGGGATATTGTTAAGGCGCAAGTGACTGTTATCGATATAGATTTTTCAAAACGTCGCGTTAAACTTGACTGTTATTGTACCGTGAAAGAAAAAAAAGTTCTTATTGGAGAGGCAATGGTACTCGCCCCAAGTCGCAAATTTGATTGACGGTTGACATGCCGAAATTTGATAAATTGGTTAAATCACATTTTTTATTACCGATCAAAAATATTATCTTCTGTCTGCTTTACTTTGATTTTTGATAGCCTTTTCGTTGTCTTTATTTTCAACATTTAGTAATTGACTTAAAAGGTGATTTGGGAATTGGCGATCCATAATTACAGCATAGAATGTCTCAGTAATGGGAAGATGTTCTGCAACTCTAACAAGACGCCCTGATTCTAACTCATCTTGAACAACAATTAGAGGCACAAGTGCCAACCCAATGTCCTCCCGCGCCAGTAACCTCATCATTGCCATATCATCCACTTCTGCGATCACATTCGGCTGTATATTCAGTCGGGTAATGAAAGCATCAAAAGCCACCCTGACTGCGTTGGTAGATGTCGGTAGAATGACAGGTTGATCATGAAGTAACTCTGCTAGCGGTTGCGCCGAATTGAGCCGCGTAGGTGTTCCAACTAATCCGATGTCTTGCTCATCAACACGATGAACGACGTAAGGCGCGAGATTATCGACGAGAGGCTCTCGATTCATCAAGATGACGTCAAGGCGCAAGGTCTCAAGACCTTGTATTAATTCTCTGGGACTGCCTGACGTCAAAATGACTTCCACATCCTTACGCCCAAGCACAGGACGTAAGAAACCAATTTGAAAATTCCGCGACAATGTGGCGAGAGCACCTACTCTAATTATTTTCTTTTTACGATCAGCACCCTCTAAAGTTGCCAATAGTTCTTGACCAGTTGCGAATATCGAATCGGCATGATCCAACGCGACTCGACCTACCTCTGTCAAGAAAAGTTGCCGACCTCTGCGTTCAAAGAGTGAATGACCTAATCGCTCTTCTAGTGCTTTAATCTGGACAGAAAGCGCCGATTGCGAAAGATTGAGACGTTTTGCAGTTCGCGTTAGATTTCCATCATGCGCTACCGCCCAAAAATACCGCAAATGATGATAATTCAAGTTCATTCGTTTCATTTTATCTAACAAAACAAGTTATACAATGTATTTTTCTTTAGTAAATTTACAGTTAATAAAATAGGCAGTTAAATTTTAAGTTTAATTGAGGAAATTAAAGTGACTGATTTTCTTTTATTGTTACCATTGCTTGCGCCAATTTTGTTAATATCAGTATCATTTTGGGCATTATGGAATCCGAGCCATCGAATATGTAGGCTGCCTCAATTAATCGAAAGAACAGCAATTGTAACAATTGCCATTAATCTGTTTTCAATCATTTTTTTATTTTCCAACGGTCCCGATAGTTCCGCCCTAATTGGAGTAATGGGCATTGGTTTCTCAATTCGACTTGATGCTGTGAGTGCGATCATGGGGCTTCTTGTTAGCTTTGTTGGTTGGATAGTCGTACGCTATTCAATCAACTACATGGATGGTGAACCGCGCCAAGGCCATTACAGCATATGGTTGTCAGTAACACTGGCTGCAGTTTTTTTAATCATTTGGTCTGGCAACCTCACACAACTTCTTTTCGCCTGGATACTTGCAAATATTGCAATTCACCGGCTTCTCCTATACTTCTCTACTCGTAGGGCTGCAAAAAGAGCGGCAAGAAAAAGAGCAGTTACGGCGCGGGTTAGTGAAATCTCATTATTGACCGCGATCATATTTCTAGTTGTTTCCTATGAATCAACAGACATTGCAACAATCCTCGCAGCAGTTACTCCAAGTTTATCAACAATAGTAGCAAGTCTCTTTATCGCCATTGCTGCCGCATTTGCATCCGCTCAATTCCCAATTCACGGCTGGTTAACAGAAGTAATGGAAGCGCCCACACCTGTTTCAGCTCTACTGCATGCAGGCGTAATCAACGCCGGTGGCTTTTTTATGATCCGCTTTGCCGAGGTGTTATTAGCCGCACCTTTAGTCATGGCACTCTTAGTAATGATTGGAGGTTTTTCTGCGCTCTTTGGCGGGTTAGTAATGTTAACGCAACCAACTGTAAAAACGTCCCTTGCTTGGTCAACAATCGCGCAGATGGGGTTTATGGTTTTACAATGTGGCTTAGCTTTATTTTCATTAGCCCTACTTCACATCGTTGCACATTCTCTTTATAAGGCTCATGCCTTCCTAAGTGCTGGTGAAACTGTCGAGAATGTCATGTCCGTGAAAAGGCTTGGCCCTATTGCAGTGCCAAGTTTGGGAAAAGTCTTGCGGGCATTTGCGGTTGCAATAATCATCTTCTGCTTGGTAGGTTTTTCATTTGGATTCGAAAATAAATCTATCCAGTCCATTGCTCTCGGTGTCATTCTAATTTTTGGTGTTGCTTATTTATTGGCTCAGGGTTTTGCTGACACTGCCCCCGCAGCACTTACCCGTCGTACAGCAATTTACGCCACTGCAACATCCGTTAGTTACTTCATCCTCCAATGGATTGCCGAAGTTCTAACACTTGATGTGCTGCCCAATCCACCAACACCAGGGCCTTTAGAGTGGGCGCTCATTGTACTTGCACTGGTAAGTTTTGGGGCGGTTGCCGTTGCTCAATCGACATTTCCACTATGGGCTGGACATCCAGCAGCAGCTGGTTTGAGAATTCATCTCTCCAATGGACTATATATCAACGCACTATTCGATCGCCTACTCGGGGGTTGGTCAGTAAATTCTCACAAAACCTGATAAAGGATACATCAAATGTTAATGCAGCACGAAACCTATCCTGCTCCATTGCTAGATCTCGTTGCAGAGGCAGAACAAGCAAGTAAAGCGATTCCACCGCTTTTTCCGCTTGCTTCAAGTGTCGCAGTAAATCCCTTTATTGGGCAATCGAATGAACCACTCGCCTTATGTTCGGCCCGCTATGCCAGAGTTGCAGGTACAAAACTTACTCCAGACCGACAAATCTGGAAAGAAAAACTCGAATCAAACTTACTGAAACTTGATGACGTGAAAGATGCGGTAGAAAATCTTGATTCGCGCTTTGAAAAACCTTCTCTTGAAAACCTAATGATCTCACTTGAACAGCCTCATGAAATACCGCATGCTTTACCAACGATCGCAGATTTATCAGCAGAAATCTCCTTAATAGATTGGCCGGATATTATTGAGGATCGCATTGGACACTGGGCATCCAGTCACTTTGATGAAGGACAGGCACTTTGGCAACCCAACAAAACCGATGGTGCTTATCTAAAGTGGCGCAACTTCGCAACACGCGATCTCACACCAGAAATTCATGGACTAACAGGATTTGGTACATTCGTTGATAGCACATCCCGATCCCACTGGAGAGCACTTGGGCGCGCATCTCAAACACTTTCACTAGCACCTGAGACCGCAACTAACTATTTTCATAGATTGTTAATGACGCTTGGCGGTTGGGCGCAATATGGACGATATCTAGTATGGCAAAGCGAATTGAATGATCAGAGTAATGACACAACAACCGAACTTCTGGCAATTCGTATAGTATGGGAAGAAGCTCTTTTTAATCTCTATCGTGATAAAATTGAGGTGCGGTGGAGCGAGGTAGCGCCTGCTTACACCAAGCCGCTTAATCCAACCAAAGACCATATTATTGATTCAATCTTTCAAGAAGCAAGCGAACGTGCAGAACAACGAATACTAGCAACAAAACTCTCTAAAGCAAAACAAAGAAAAAGCGAAGAACGTTCAATGTTGCAGGCCGTTTTCTGTATTGATACGCGATCAGAAACCTATCGCTACTCGCTAGAAAGTTTAGATACAAGAATTGAAACTCTTGGTTTTGCAGGTTTTTTCGGTCTTGCAACGGCTCATCAATCTGCGGGGTCTGACATCATTGAACAAAGAGGGCCGGTTTTAATTAAATCAAGCATATCATCAACAGCCCCAGAATCGTCAGCATCTGACCTTGACCGAAGATATACTGCAAGAGCTAAGCGGGCATGGAGACGTTTTAAGCTTGCAGCAGTCTCATCATTTGCATTTGTTGAAGCAACTGGACCTGTATATGCTGCAAAACTTGTTCACGACGGTCTAGGGTTAAATAAAAATAAACAAAACTTTGATCCTGTCCCACAAATCGACCCGAAAATTGATATCGCGAGCAGAATTGAAATAGCGAAGGCCATTTTACGAGGGATGTCATTAACTTCAAATTTTGGAAAGATTGTTATGGTTGTGGGGCATGGAGCGCATGTGACCAATAATCCATATCAAAGCAATTTGCAGTGCGGAGCCTGCGGCGGTCATGCTGGTGACGTGAGTGCACGCCTACTTGTTGGGCTATTAAATAATGACAACATTCGCTTGGGACTAAGCAATGCAGGCATTGATATTCCTCATGATACGGTTTTTGTTGCGGCACTTCACAATACAACGACTGATTATGTCACAATATTTGACGATAATTATTCAAAAAGAATCAAAAAAACTGAACTTAATCAGATACATAACTGGATAAAGAAAGCAGGTCAGCTAACACGGGTTATACGGGCCAAAAAATTACCGCGTGCTGAGGTCGAAACAGATGTCATCAAGCGTGCTGTAGACTGGTCAGAATTGCGCCCAGAATGGGGGCTGGCTGGCTGCCGTGCATTTATTGCAGCACCTCGAAGCCGAACGGACGGTATTAAACTCAATGGCCAGTGTTTTTTGCATAGTTATGATTATTCAGTTGATAAAAACTTTACAGTTTTGGAACAAATTCTAACCGCCCCGGTCGTTGTGGCGAGTTGGATCAATTTGCAATATTATGGATCAACAGTTGCTCCAAGGATTTTTGGCGGAGGGAATAAACTGCTACATAATGTCTCTGGCGGAATCGGCGTTTTGGAGGGTAATGGCGGTAATTTGCGCAGTGGATTACCAATTCAATCAATACATGATGGATCAAGGAATTACCATGATCCGCTTCGTTTATCTGTAATTATTGAGGCGCCTTACCAAGCAATCACTGACATTTTGCAGCAACATCCTGCGGTAAGAACACTATTTGATAACGGATGGTTACATTTACTCACAATAAATGATGACGGCCATTTGGCGTGGCGCTATACACGCGAACTTCAATGGACAGAATTTACAAACCTACCTGATGAAAAAACTAATCAAAAACAAGAATTAAGCTAAAATCTTGAAAGTAACTCTCATTTTGTGCCGAACGCATTTTCCTGAATACCTTCATTTTTTTGGCTGTCTGATTCATTCTTGTGAACAGTGAAGTTCGACTGAAGTTCTTAAACAAAGAACAAAGTCACACCAAGGCGTATTTAGAGAATGAACAATCGCTTGTTTTATGAACTTTTTAGCTAATGTACTAACTGCATTGAATTGATGGAACTATCACTTTCATTTCTGACGTACATTTTCCCTTCACAAAGCTGGATGGTTGAAAAATCTACTGTCTTCACAAATTATAAACCATCAATTCAATAATTTCCGGATACTAGTGTCTGTAACCCCCCTTTTCTGACGCCTGCCAAAAGACAAATATGAATATTTTTCATCATCATATCAAACTTGTTGAGAAATTTGATCATTCAACCGCCAATTGCCCGACGGCCAGTGGCCTCAACAGGCCGACATTTCCGCCAAAACGACGCAGCAGACAGACTCCGCCTGTTCGGTCAGAAGCCTATTTTTTTGAACCGGTGATTAAGCGGCGCGACGTTGCTGGCGCTTCAGACGCTCTCGCTCCTTCTCACGAATAAGACGTCCCAGCCGCACCA
>JAPORV010000249.1 GCA_026710055.1 Aestuariivita sp. | reverse complement strand
ATTCATACTGCCTCCTGACGAAAACACAACATTTATGAAACCCATATCCTCAAACCACCATATGAAGCCTGGTGCACTTCACAGTTGAACGGGCGTGTGGAATAAAAAACTATGTGACTTTGCCGCTTCTTTTGCATAACGCAAGATCACCATTTCACTTCTTTATTGACTATCTTCGATTGATTAACAAAAGGCCAAACACAACAAGACCAAGCGCAACCCATGTTAGTACGCTAATTGCTTCATCTAGAATCAACCACCCAAAAAAAACTGCCAGAACTGGTGTCAAAAAGCTAAAAGACGCCACGCCTGATGTTGGATATCGCTTCAGCAACCAAAACCAGAGCAAAAACCCAAAACACCCGATTAAGACGATCTGAAACCCAAGTCCCCAAAAATGAATTGGTGCAACATCTCTCACAGTATCACCATCGCCCCATGCAATAAATAACATTATCGGAGCTGATAAACCAAGTTGCCAAAGAAGTTGTAATTCTGGGGACCGATATGAAATCGCCGTTAAACGCACCGTTAAAGCGATCCCCGCCCAACAAAATGCCCCAAATAGCGCTAATAGATCTCCAATTAAATCGTATTGGACAGCAGTACGATCGCTAATAGCAATGATTACACCCAGCATCGCCAAAGAAAGACCCATCACGCGATCTTTGGTTAATTTCTCATCTGGTAAAACCAAATGGCTAATGAGGGCCAACCAAACAGGCATTGAGTATAATAAAATAGAGGCACGCGAAACGCTTGTCCGATCAAGTGCCACATACAAAGCCATGAATTCCAAAGTGAAAAACATACCTAATAGCAACCCGCCAAGCCAGGCAGAACGCGGAGTAACCGGTGAAATCCCACGTACTGTCATGAATGCAAAAATAAACAGAAAAGCACCTGCGGAACGGACTCCTGCCATAAATATGGGGCCAAATCCGTCGCTGCTTACCTTAATGACCACTTGATTGAATGCAAATAAAGCGGCAAAACCTGTCAGCATTACTACGCCCGAGGCATCAATATGATTTTTTTGTGAAATATTTATATGAACGCTCACATGAATACTATTGGACTTACTTATTTTGCATTACGCAAATTGTATGAGCAATGGGTCTAAATGACGCCACTGATTTGAATTGGCAAAACCCCGAATTGAGTTCAAATATTAACTGCACACTCCTTCATATTCACTGAGTGCTGTTTTGACAAATGAAGAGAAAAAGTCAATCTAAACTTCAAAGTAATCTCTCCCCAGAAATACTAAAGTCATTCGGTGAAGTACTGAATTTACCTAAAATGACTTTTAAGAAATTCAAATTGCTTGTCGCTAACTTTTGTGAATCTGACATCATTTACGGACAAATCAATTCTTCTCTACCAAAAATGAAAATCCGGTAAATGATAGGTAATGCAAGAAACCATGCCCCAACTCCATTCCTATTCATCGAATGTCGGGCACATATAACCCTTAATTATATTTCTGACTGCCATAATCGGTTTGGAAGGAATGTGGATATGTTGCACCTTCAATGACAGCCGTCTTGACACCCAATAGTTCCCATCAATCAACAGAGTTCAACAAAGTATACTTGTTAAGCCTACACAAGATCATGGTCCCATATTTGCAGCAAATCTATCTATATGAAGAAAGTTACGTCCTTTTACGCATAATCATCATTGAAGATGTCCATAAGCATCCTGATCGACTGGCCCCGCAAGCCTTCGACACTGCTGGCCGATTACCCAAAAGATCTCTTACCTGAGGTTCGGACTGAGGTATAATCATTAGCATCGGTGACCACTTCAAACTGCATACGAATTTTGTCAAATTACGAAGTCGCCGGGATAACTAATTCCCAAATTCCAGTTTACGCACCTTGCCACTGGTATCAACGGTAAGGGTGAACACCGCTGTCTCGCCTTCTTCAACTTGATATCGTCGGCGGACACAGCGTAGGCTACCAAGAATGATATTATCTCAATAAAATTGAGGCAAAGATATCACACGATGATTGATTCACCCCTGGCATGATCGTTGATCCTATCGGATTATCAATCATTCCCGCTAACTCGGATAAACAGTAACAAAAGTTATTCGATCACTATGTTTCCGACAAAATAGGAAAAAATGTCCCAAAATAACAAAAAATCTGTAATTATGGTGCAGAAACTTTACAAAAAATAATTTACCAGCACTATCGATCGACACAAATCGTTAGATTTAGGCCCTTTTAACTATATGAGAATAAAGAAGGAAATATTCTAGCGGGAGTTATTGTCGCATTATTGACATTTATTCTGCAAAATTAAGTTTCCATTTTGTGATCTCATTCCATCAATTACGTGGTCTTAGAATAAGTTCAATATGTCTTAGTGACGTACCCTTTCCCGATTCGCCATTCTTTTCGTCTCGGCATGAGTAATCTGAAAGGAATTTTTTGCTCCACCTCGAATGAAGCCTTTATCCTTACAGCGCACCAACAGCGAACATCAATTAAAAACAATTGGGAAACCAACAAACTCTTCCACTGCAACACGTTTTTGCTATCATACTCATTAAATAAATAAGGCCATCTAAAGAAAATTTGGATTGCCATGCACATTATGCTTTGTTTTCACGTCTGCTAATGCATTATAAAATGCATCAACTTAGTTGATATCAATGTCAATGAAATTTAATAATTATAACAATGTACGATCTAACGGCGAGATCATCATCTCTTGTAAATCAAATGGTATTCGAACAGAATTAGACAAATTGCGACAATCAGGGTCTTTAAAATGTCTATTTCCAAATACCACAAAAAACGAGATTCAGGCGGTCTTACTCAACTGTAGTGGAGGTTTAACAGGCGGTGATCACTTTAAGTTTTCTGCTTTCGCTGAAAAACACTCAATTCTTACACTGACTTCCCAAACAGCAGAGAGGATTTATTGCGCGCTTGAAAACGAAAAAAGTATCATCAACAATGAATTGAATGTTTCGAGCAATGCAAAGATAAATTGGTTACCTCAAGAAACCATTTTGTTCGAAGGGTCTTCATTAAAAAGATGCTTAACGGTAAATTTGGAAAAAAATGCAGAATTACTCTTGTCAGAATCAATTGTCTTCGGTCGGTTGGAAATGGGAGAAATCTTAAGTTCGATTAAGTTTGAGGATCGAATCAACATCTACCGATCAAATAAACCGATTTTCGTTGAGTCAGTACAAATGAAAGGAAACATCGAAAGAATGCTGGAGCGATCAGCGGTGACTTGCGGTGCTAAGGCGGTGTCACTCCTAATCTACATCGCACCAGATGCGGAAATTCAGTTAAGAAATCTACGTCGATTGTTACCTCAAAAAGCAGGTGCTAGTCTTTTACACAAAGATGTAATTGTAGTGCGTCTAATAGCGGATAACAGTTATGAAATGCGAGTCAGCTTACTCCCTATTTTAGATCAACTTACCCATAAAGGCATCCCAAAATGTTGGAATATATAGAATGAACCTTACCCCAAGAGAGAAAGACAAGTTACTTGTTGCCATGGCAGCTCAAATCGCCCGCAAACGATTAGAACGCGGAGTGAAACTCAATCACCCGGAAGCGATAGCCTTGATTACAGATGCCGTAATTGAGGGTGCACGCGATGGCCGAACAGTCGCAGATATGATGGAGATTGGTGCGGAAATTGTATCCCGCAAAGATTGCATGGAAGGCGTGGCAGACATAATTAAAGAAATCCAAGTGGAAGCAACTTTTCCAGATGGAACAAAATTGGTTACGGTGCACAACCCAATTCGATGAAAGGTAAATACTGGGACATCAATTAGTTTCATACATTCAATTTAACGGAACAATTGAATATCACCAAATTAAGTTCATTTTGCTCGTATTATTAAATTGTGAAATAAGTTGTCTCCAACATACGAAGATCACAGATTTTTAGACTACTTGGTCTTGTAAACGGATGATACATATCAAGAAAAAGAAACCCATATTTCATTATATTTTAATTAGAATAAGATATGAGTTAAACCTCAAAATTAATAATAGCTTCAATTTCCCAAAATTAACGTCACAAGAATTGAAAGAAAAATATGATACCGGGCGAAATTATTCCACTATCGGGCGAAATTACACTAAATTCGGATCGACAAGCGTTTAAAATCATGGTTGCCAACACTGGCGACCGGCCAATCCAAGTTGGATCACACTATCACTTTGGTGAATCAAATTCAGCATTAAAATTTGATCGGAAAGCTGCTAGAGGAATGCGACTTGACATACCATCAGGAACGGCTGTGCGCTTTGAACCAGGACAACGAAGGGAAGTTAACCTTATTCCGTTTGAGGGCTTACGGAACATTTTCGGATTTAATCAACAGATCATGGGAAAGGTCTGAAATCTTTACCTTCTGAATTTGCAAGTCTTTGCTCAAAGTACTTCAAGGAAATTTAAGCATTTTCTATACCAACAAAAAAGGGATGTATTAGTGGCAGTACAAATATCTCGATTTGATTATGCTGCAATGTATGGTCCAACAACCGGCGATAAAGTTCGGCTTGCGGATACCAACCTAATCATTGAAGTCGAACATGATCACACAACTTATGGAGAAGAAGTCAAGTTCGGGGGTGGGAAGGTAATTCGTGATGGAATGGGCCAATCTCAAGTCACAAATGCCGACGGCGCAATGGACACAATAATTACCAATGCGTTAATCATTGATTATACTGGGATATATAAAGCCGATGTTGGAATAAAAGATGGTCGTATCGCAGGTATTGGTAAAGCTGGAAATCCAGACACCCAACTAAACATTGATATCATCATTGGCCCCGGAACAGAAGCACTGGCCGGTGAGGGTAAAATCTTAACTGCTGGCGGTTTTGACAGCCACATACATTTCATTTGCCCACAACAAATTGAGGACGCTTTACACTCTGGGCTAACGACAATGCTAGGCGGTGGCACTGGCCCAGCACATGGCACACTCGCAACGACATGCACGCCGGGACCTTGGCATATCAAACGCATGTTACAAGCAGCTGACGCATTTCCCATGAACTTGGGGTTTGCAGGGAAAGGTAATGCCTCAATTCCAACAGCATTAGAGGAACAAGTGATTTCAGGCGCATGTGCGCTCAAATTACATGAAGATTGGGGAACAACACCTGGCGCCATTGACTGTTGTTTATCAGTTGCCGACGCTTTAGATATACAAGTCATGATTCACACCGATACTCTAAATGAAAGCGGTTTTGTAGAAAATACTGTGCAAGCCATAAATGGCCGTACAATCCATGCTTTTCATACAGAAGGTGCGGGAGGCGGACACGCGCCAGATATAATCAAAATTTGCGGTGAGAATTATGTTTTACCATCATCAACAAACCCGACGAGACCTTTTACATTAAACACCATTGAAGAGCACCTTGATATGCTGATGGTATGTCATCATCTGGATAAATCAATCCCCGAGGATGTCGCTTTTGCAGAAAGCCGCATTCGTCGTGAAACGATCGCTGCCGAAGATATTCTACATGATATTGGCGCATTTTCGATTATTGCGTCTGATAGCCAAGCAATGGGTCGTGTCGGTGAAGTTATTATTCGAACATGGCAAACCGCCGATAAAATGAAAAAACAACGTGGTCCCTTGAACGAGGAAAAAGGTGACAATGATAATTTTCGAGTGCGTCGCTATCTGGCAAAATATACGATCAATCCCGCAATCGCCCATGGCCTTTCACACGAAATTGGCTCGATAGAGATTGGAAAAAGAGCTGATCTGGTTCTGTGGCATCCTGCCTTTTTCGGGGTTAAACCTGAGATGGTTCTACTCGGTGGTAGTATTGCAATGGCTCAGATGGGCGACCCTAATGCATCGATCCCAACTCCACAACCAGTTTACTCGCGTCCCATGTTCGCTGCTTACGGTAAGAGTGTCGAAAACTCTTCCGTAATTTTCGTTAGCGAAGCAGCCCAAGACGCCAATATTGCAGCCAAATTGGGACTTTCGAAAACGACCTACGCTGTTAAAAATACTCGAGAAATCAGCAAAAAAGATCTCGTTCTTAATACAGCAACACCGGAAATGGAGGTAAATCCAGAAACTTATGAAGTACGAGCGGACGGTGAGTTGCTTGTTTGTGAACCCGCCGAAAAACTTCCTATGGCGCAACTTTATTTCATGTTTTAGTTACACAAATGACCATTCCTATAAGTCGAGAAATAATTAACAAAGGCCATTGCGATGACTACATCGTACTGGATTATGATAAGCGGTTTTTGCGCCGACGTATTTTGACGACTAAAAACGATTTAATATTCATGGTAGATCTGCCCAAGGCAATTTCAGTGCATCAAGATCAAGCATTCTTGACTGACGATCAACGCACTATAGGAATTATATCAGCAAACGAAGAATTACTGCAAATCACTGGTAACCTAGCAAAATTAGCATGGCACATCGGTAATCGTCATACACCTTGTCAAATAGAAAAAAGCCGTCTTGTTATACAAAAAAATCCTGTAATTCAAGATATGCTGGAGCGACTTGGGGCATCAGTCACACCAATTTACGAGCCATTTGAGCCTGAGCGGGGCGCATATGGCTTGGGTCGAACCTATTCCCATGCCCACTAGTTTAGCAATCCTTACGTTAGGACAATGGCTTTCTCCTGCGTTTCCAACAGGGGCATTCGCTTATAGTCACGGTTTGGAGAATGCAGTAGAAGCAGGATGGATAAGTAATTCCAACAATTTGGAGACTTGGTTAGAAGATATTCTCCTGTATGGTTCTGGTAGAAACGACTCACTTTTTTTGGCATCATCATATAATGCAAAAGATTTTCAAGAGCTTTCGGAGATTGACAACTTGGTACGTGTTTTTGCAACATCTCTCGAAAGACAAATTGAGACAACTGCTCAAGGTGACGCATTTTGTAAGGCAGTATCACTCTGGAACATTGATCTAAAAAACTGTACTTATCCTGTCGCACTAGGCCATGCTTCACGATGTCAAAAAATTCCCTTAAAGCTAACCCAAACACTTTATCTACAGGCTTTTCTCTCTAATCTTATCGCTGTAAGTCAAAGACTACTACCCATCGGTCAGGAAGCTGGCGTTCGCATTCTTAGGAATTTAACACCACTCTTCCCGCAAGTTGCAAAAACTACCAAGACAGGTAATCTTTCCCAACTTAGCTCAACGACTTTCTTGAGTGATATTTCTTCAATGCGACATGAAAATCAAGAAAAACGAATTTTTCGAACATGACTAGTCTAAATGGTCCACTCCGCGTTGGTATCGGCGGTCCAGTTGGAGCTGGCAAAACAACGCTTGCTGCAAATTTGTGTAAGGCATGGCACCAAGATTTTTCTTTGGCTGTTGTTACAAATGACATATACACGAAAGAAGATGCTGATGCGCTTGTGCGAATGCAAGTACTTCCATCAAACCGAATAAAAGGCGTTGAAACTGGCGGTTGCCCGCATACAGCGATTCGTGAGGATGCATCGATAAATCTCGCTGCAATTGATGAACTATGTTTTCTACACCCTAGACTTGACGTTATTTTAATCGAGTCTGGTGGTGACAATCTATCAGCGACTTTTTCACCAGAACTCGCTGACTTGACAATTTATGTGATCGACGTAGCAGCGGGACAAGATATTCCACGCAAAGGCGGTCCGGCACTTACGCGTTCTGATTTATTGATTATCAACAAAACAGACTTGGCATCTCATGTAGGCGTTGATTTAGAAGCTATGCAAATGGATGTTCACCGAACGCGAGTTGAAAAACCCTTTGTATTTTGTCAACTTAAAGATGGAACAGGGTTAGATGCCATCTTGAACCAAATTGAATATCTTGGCAATTTAACAAGAAAATGAAAGCGGTAAACTTTGACAAACCTGAAAAAACCACGTTCTGAATTAAAAATCGAAATCTATTCTTGATCTATCATAGAGGCAAAAATTACTTTAGTGCACAATAGCACCTTTAGCTGATTCACTCTTCAAAGAAAATTGAATGACAACCAAAGAAGTGCCCAAGGCGAAAGGCTTAATTTAAATGATAGTTGAACAAACCCACGATTTTGATAATGAACTGATCCAAGCATGTATTTCGGGGGATATTGCAACCGCCAAATCTGCGTTAGAGTTTGCAGACATTAATTCAAGCGATGCTGATGGATGGACTGCTTTGCATATCGCCATACACGCACAAAACCAAGAACTCACAAAGGTGTTACTCAACCACTCAGATATAGATGTCAATGCTCAAAACAAATGGCGCAGCACCCCCCTAATGCTTGCTGCCAACAGTGGCAATTTGAATATAGTAGAATGTCTGTTACGTCATCCAATGATCCGCGTGAACTCACAAGCTGATTACTACGGACGTACGGCACTGATCGAAGCCTCTGTAAAGGGACACGCCCACATCGCAAGATGCCTCGTGAGTTTTGGAGCGGACGTAAATTTATCTGACAAAACAGGTCGTAACACTGCCCTCATTGAAGCAATTAAAAACAATCACCTTGATGTTGCAATTTATTTACTTCGAACTGGAACAATTGATTTTTCGAATCGTGACCAACGGTTACAATGCTTAATCTGGGCGAGTCGCCGAGGTGAAAAACTTCGTATTGAAGTTGATAATGCAATATCCAATTACTTTAATCGCGTTAACATTCATTAGAGGGAACGCTGTAAAGTTTAAGTTATGTAAGGCAGGCGACAAAGAATCTTCTTTAGAATAAATCTCAATTTGAATTTTTACTCTTTGAAGAATTCCAGTTCTGCACAGAAGAGTGATGAAAGC
Organism: Aestuariivita sp.; assembly: GCA_026710055.1. Lineage (GTDB taxonomy): Bacteria > Pseudomonadota > Alphaproteobacteria > Rhodobacterales > Rhodobacteraceae > JAPORY01. Next base: position 272 of record JAPORV010000249.1, on the reverse strand, counting down.
AACCCGAAAAAGAAGCGGCGGGTGTGGTTCTCATATGGTGTGGGATGAATTTTGTAAACCATTGATATGAAACGATCATTATTTGTCGAATTTTGCTCATCACGCAAGATTCGCCCGATTTTGCGAAAATTCGTCCGATCAATCTACATTTTTCCCTATCCGGCCTTCCTCGCCGCTGCTATTTGCTTTTGTTGGGAATGTGGTAGAGTGCTCCCACACTTTTAAAAACTGTCTTCAATGGGAGACAAGAAAGGAACACTCTGATGACAATC
>JAPORV010000135.1 GCA_026710055.1 Aestuariivita sp. | reverse complement strand
TTTCTCATTCGCCCGCAAGTGCAGTGTCAGCATCTGGCGTCAAAAGCCATGGGGCACTATTTACTGCGGACAACTGCCTGTTTCTTGAGGCCGTACTGTGGCGGTTTCGTCCGGAATTTTCCGGTACATTTTGGCAATGAGACCCGTCTCTTCCAGCGCTTTCGCCGGTGGGAGCAGAAAGGTCTTTTGACGATCTTTTCAGCATCTGATTTCGATGTCTCAGCTGTATCGGTTGATGGGATAATGATGTGAGCCTTTGCAAACGCTTCCGAGTCAGAAAAAGGCGGTTTGACGAGAAAGATCGTGGCGTTGACCGATACGGTTAGATAGTTGATCCGCTTTGTTGTTCTGCCGGGTCAGAGTGACGATCTGTTGGCAGTTCCTGCACTTTTGGACGCGTTCTCATATGAGAATTTTTTCGCCAAAATCAAGGAGTTTCGTGCGATCGCGCCGCACTACGACAAGACCGTGTCAAGCTTTGCAGTTGGCATTTATCTGGTTGCAGGGGTCATCGCCACACGATAAATGTTAACGGGCTCTATTTCATAATAGGTTTTTAACAATAGAATTTAAGACCAACAAACCTTGATTTGTAACAGAAATCCTGTCTTTGATATTTGTAATCAAGCCAAGGTTGGTTAATTTTTCAATTTTTATTTCACTAAGTTTTTTACCGGCCAATAAAGCATATCTTTTTTGATCAATACCTTCTCGAATGCGCAGACCTAGCAACAAATATTCGTATGCTTGTTCTAATGAGGATAGCGGCATACGAATTGTATGGTCAATGCCAGTTTCAATTGCGGAAAGCCAATCATCAGGCATTTTTTTTGCTTCTGTCGCATACCGAACATCGTTGAGTGTCAAACGACCGTGCGCACCTGGTCCAATCCCAACGTAGTCGCCATAACACCAATAAATCAGGTTGTGCTTTGACTCAGCACCTGGTTTCGCATGGTTAGAAATTTCATAACGCACAAGACCTGCCTCTTCACATGTATTTTGTGTCACTAAATACATATCGGCTGCGATAGCCTCATTCGGAAGTCCATTAAGTTTATCTGCTTGATAACGGTCACCAAAGGCTGTATTTTCTTCAATTGTCAATTGATAAAGTGATACGTGGTCAATGCCAAGTGACAAAGCCTGCTTTAATTCATTTGTCCATTGATTAATTGTTTGATGTTGTCGAGCATAGATTAGATCAAAACTCACACTTGGAAATAAATTTTGTGCGATTTCCAATGCATTTAGTGCGTCTTTTACGTTATGACGCCGACCAAGTCTGCGAAGATCGTAATTATTTAACGCCTGGATTCCTATGGAAATTCGGTTGATACCTGCCGCATGGAAGTTTTTAAATTTTTCAGCTTCTATCGATGTCGGATTGGCTTCCAAAGTAATTTCAATATTAGGAGAAAATTTCCAATTTTTTGATATATGAGAAAGAATCTCTTCTATGGTATTTGAGCTCATAAGGCTTGGTGTGCCACCACCAAAAAAAATGGCATTCAAGGTTCTATGAGGAAATTCTAAAGCAAATTGACTAATTGAAGAACAATAAGCTCTTGTCCAGCGACGTTGATTTACTGATTGAGCGACATGACTATTGAAGTCACAATAAGGACATTTTGCTTCGCAAAATGGCCAATGAATATACAGGCCAAAACCGCCTGTTTTCCAATCATCACTCAAAACAACTCGCTATTAATTTCTTAACAGCTTGTGCTCGATGACTAATTTTGTTTTTTTCCCACCGATCCATTTCGCCAAAAGTTTGATGATATCCGTCTGGTTTAAAAATTGGATCAAATCCGTGTCCGAGAACTCCGCGCATTGGCCAAACCAGTTGACCTTTAACCGTCCCATAAAATGATTCTTCATGTCTGTCTGGCCAAGCTAATACCAATGTACATGAGAATTGTGCGCGACGTGGATATGGCGCATTGATCCTTTCCAATTTATCATGGGTATATTTCATGGCCTTTATAAAATCACGACCCAATGATGTTTCGGCCCAATCAGCCGTATGAACGCCTGGTGCCCCGTTTAATGCATCAATTTCTATTCCTGAATCATCAGCTAAGACTGGTAATCCACTTGCCTCAAAAGCGGCTCTTGCTTTAATTCGAGCGTTTCCTATGAATGTGTTTTCAGTTTCTTCAGGTTCATTTAATGCGAGGTCGAGCGATCCTATGATTTCAATATCGTAGGGCGTAAAGAGATGTCGCATTTCTTCGAGTTTACCTAAATTATGTGTGGCAAAAAGCAATTTGTCGTTTACAAATTTCCTCATTATGTTAAACACGCTTCTTGAATATCAATGAGTTGGTTTATTCCTTTTTTGGCAAGGTCCAGGAGTTGATTAAATTCTGATCGTGAAAATGTAGATCTTTCAGCACTCATTTGCACTTCAATAAAGTCACCGGAACGAGTCATAACAAAATTTCCATCAACGCCAGCTTCTGTATCTTCTACATAATCTAAGTCCAGGATTGGCTGACCTGCGTATATACCGCAGCTAACGGCAGCAATAGGAGATAAGAGAGGGTCATTTTTTAATACTGAATTCTCAAGTAGATTATTCAATGCCAAACGCAATGCAACCCAACCTCCTGTAATTGACGCGCACCGTGTTCCTGCATCGGCCTGTAGCACATCGCAATCAATTGTAATTTGCCGCTCGCCAAGCGCACTGCGATCAATCCCTGCTCGCAATGACCGTCCAATTAAGCGTTGAATCTCGACCGTGCGACCAACCTGTTTACCTGCTGATGCTTCTCTACGTGTTCGTGTACCTGTCGCACGCGGTATCATACCGTACTCAGCTGTTAGCCAACCTAATCCAGAACCTTTAATGAAAGGAGGTACACGATTTTCTAGTGTTGCAGTGCATAAGACATGCGTATCGCCGATTTTGATTAAGCAGGATCCTTCCGCATGTTTGATGACATTAGTTTCTATCGAAACAGATCGCATTTCGTCTAGAAGGCGTCTAGAAGGTCGCATAAGGGCTCTCCTTTTTTATTATCGAATTTTTACTTCTTTACGGTTGATAGCATTATTTTTAATTTTACCTGTATATCACATCAAAATTAACAAAAGAACAAGCTGAGATCGTTATGACAGATACGTCCAAATTGTTAGAGGAAATGAATAATAGGTCACGGGAGGTTTTTCGACGTGTTGTTGAATCTTTTCTTAATAGTGGTGGTCCAGTTGGAAGCCGAACTTTAGTGCGATCATTAGATGAACAAGTAAGTGCAGCAACAGTTCGTAACGTCATGCAAGATTTGGAATATTTAGGTTTGCTTGATAGCCCGCATGTTAGCGCAGGGCGTATACCAACAGAGTTGGGCTTACGTATTTTTGTTGATGGAATTTTGGAAGTTGGCGATCCAGAAAATGAAGACCGTGAGGTTATGGATGCAACTATTGTTGATAAAAACCAAGAAGTAGGATCTATCTTGGATCGTGTCGGTTCTGCATTATCTGCGGTTACAAGCGGAGCGTCAATTGTCTTGACGCCAAAATATGAGGCCGCACTAAAGCACTTGGATTTCGTTTCACTTTCACATGATCGTGCTCTTGTGGTTTTAGTCTTCACGGATGGTCATGTTGAAAACCGGTTATTCACGCCACCCCCAGGTCATACACGCTCTTCAATGCGCGAAGCGTCGAATTTCCTAAATGCGTTTTTAGAGGGAAAAACACTCGCAGAATTGCGTAGTCAAATTGCATTTGAAATTGAAAAAAGCCAGATTGAAATTGATGAGTTAGCAAAGGCTATGGTGCAATCAGGATTGGCAATTTGGGATGATGAAAAATCTAAAGCTGAAAGACTTATTGTCAGAGGTCGTGCAAACCTTTTGGAAACAGAAACAGCAAAGGATCAACTTGATCGTATTCGACATCTTTTTGATGATCTTGAAAGAAAAAGAGATATAGCAGATTTTCTTGAATTGACCGATCAAGGAGAGGGTGTGCGTATTTTTATTGGTTCCGAAAACAAACTTTTTTCCCTATCGGGTTCATCTTTGGTCGTATCACCATATATGAATACCGATCGAAAAATAGTAGGTGCGGTTGGTGTCATCGGTCCGACCCGATTGAATTACGGTCGAATAGTTCCGATTGTCAATTATACAGCTCAACTAGTTGGACGTTTGATTTCAGATCGAAAATAGGAGTGAAGTTGTGAAAAAGAAAGAAAGTTCTTTTAAAGAGGCGGACGTAAAACAGCAAGAGGTCTGCAATGACAGTACGTTGGAAACAGAAGAAGAAATCTCTTTGAACAATGAGGAAGTGAATGGTGAAGTGCTTACAGAATCGTCAGATGAAGAAGTAGATTTGACAGATTCAGAAATTGAGCAAGTGGAAGAGGAAAAGTCCGAGATTGATATACTGCGTGATGAGAGAGATGAACTAAAGGATAAATTCATGCGGGCTTTAGCAGAGGCGGAAAATGCGCGAAAGCGGTCTGATAAAGCACGACGTGAAGCAGAGAAATATGGAGGGTCGAGATTCATCCGCGATATGCTTCCAGTCTACGATAATCTCAATCGTGCACTGAACGCTACGAATGATAAACGCGGTGAAGATGAAAAAGGTCTGATTGATGGGATTGAATTAACTCTTCGAGAATTTAGTAATGTATTTAAAAAACACGGAATAGAGTTTATTCGACCAGAAGTTGGCGATAAATTTGATCCTACGCTACATGAGGCAATGTTTGAAGCGCCTGTTCCAGACACAAAAGCGGGAGAAATTATTGAAATATCGGCTGATGGCGTTATGTTATACGATCGATTATTACGCCCTGCCCAAGTTGGTGTATCGTCAAATACAGGCTAGGATTTGGAAGCTGTTTTGAGTTTATAGATTAATTCAAGTGCTTCGCGCGGCGTGAGTTCATCTGGATGAATTTCCTTCATCATGTTTTCTAGGATTGATGAGGTGATTGCCGGTTTGGTGCTCATCTTTTGTGAAAACAAAGGTAAATCATCAAATAACTTGTCGGCTTGATCATTTCCTGAATAGCTTTTTTTCTCTAACAAACTCAATACAGTTTGGGCACGGTTTATGACAGAATCGGGAAGGCCTGCGAGTTTTGCAACTTGAACACCATAAGAACGGTTGGCTGCTCCTTTTTGAACTTCGTGTAAAAAGATAATGTCACCATCCCATTCTTTCACAGTTACGGTTGTATTTTCAATACCTTCTAATTTGCTAGCTAGTAAAGTGAGTTCATGGTAGTGGGTTGCAAATAACGCTCGGCATTTATTTACCGAATATAAGTGTTCTAACGTAGCCCAAGCAATTGATAATCCATCATAAGTTGCTGTTCCACGCCCTATTTCATCAAGAATGACCAACGCTCGATTATCGGCTTGGTGGAGAATAGCCGCGGTTTCAACCATTTCAACCATAAATGTTGAGCGGCCTTGAGCCAAGTCATCGGAAGCGCCCACACGGCTAAATATCTGGCTGACCATACCAATTTTTGCAGCATCTGCAGGTACAAAACTACCCATTTGTGCAAGGATGGCGATTAGAGCATTTTGCCTCAAAAAAGTTGATTTTCCCGACATATTCGGCCCAGTCAATAGCCAAATTGCAGCGGTATCTGTGGCTGTAAGTTCGCAGTTATTAGTAATAAAATTTTGCTTATCCTGTTGTTTGAGAGCGTATTCAACAACGGGATGGCGACCTCCTGAAATTGAGAATTCGCGAGATAGATTAACTTCAGGACAACACCAAGCCTCACGTCGTGCAAGATCAGCAAGACCAGCAGCCAAGTCAACTTCAGCAAGAGCTTGAGAAGTTGTAATTATTTGCTTTGATTGGCTTAGAACAGCTTGTAAAAGATCACCAAAAAGTTGTTTTTCAATTTCCAATGCTCTTGTACCGGCATTATTCACCTTGTTTTCGGTTTCAGATAACTCAAGAGTAGTAAACCTGACCTGACTCGCTGTTGTTTGTCGATGAATGAAGGTCTCAGATAAGGGTTGCGACATCATTTTTTTGGCATGAGTCGCAGGTGTTTCAACAAAGTACCCGAGCACATTGTTGTATTTAATTTTAAGTGATTGAATGCCAGTTTGCAGAATATAATCTGTTTGCATTTTTGCAATGATTGAGCGTCCGTTGTTCCTTAGTGTTTGGGCCTCCATTAAGGATTGGCTATACTCTGGTTTAATAAAACCACCGTCTCGAACAAATATTGGTGGCGAATCAATTAACGCTTTTTCCAAAAGACTTATTAATTCATCGTGACCAGTTAAGTTTTGTCGTGCATCTCTCAGTTTTTCCGGCATTTCAAGTTCACGTGTTTCTTGAGAGATTTCTTCTGCTTGATTAAGTCCATCGCGAATGGCGGCTAGATCACGCGGCCCACCGCGTTCGACTGATAGTCTGGAAAGAGCACGATCTAAGTCTGGGATTTTTTGAAGCTGTTTTCGAATGGTGTTACAAACATTGGAGTTGAGGTATAACCATTCTACGGCAGATAGCCTGTAATTTATTTCGGTCAAATTACATGTAGGACTCGAAACCCTTTGTTCCAAGAGTCTTCCGCCGGCTGGTGTGAGAGTTCGGTCGATAACAGCGAGAAGTGAATTTTCTCGCGCTCCGCTTAACGTCCTGGTAAGCTCAAGATTTTTTCTTGTTTCGGAACCAATTTGCACAACATGTTTTTGTGAGTGGCGAATTGGCGGTTGTAATAATGGTAGTTTTCCGCACTGTGTTATGTTTAGGTAATTTATGAGAGCACCTAGCGCTGAAATTTCCACACGTTCAAATGAGCCAAAAACGTCAAGAGTTTTTACTTTAAATGCTGAACAAATGCGATTTTTGGAAGCTGTACTATCAAAATTGGAAATATCTAGAGATGTGGTGGGAATGGATAGGTCGTTACAAACATCCATAACTTGTTGAGGAACTGTATCTATAATAAGCAATTCAGAGGGTGCAAGTCTCGCTAATTCTGGAGATAAACGTTGGTCATTTAAAATCATTAAATTTAGAGCACCAGTTGAAATATCGGCCCATGCTAGGGCGTACTTATCTCGAATGATGGCTAAGGATGCAAGGAAGTTATGCCGACGCGCTTCCAGGAGCGTATCTTCGGTTAAAGTCCCCGGAGTAATGAGACGAACAACATCTCTATCAACAACTGATTTTGAACCGCGTTTTTTTGCCTCAGTTGGCGTTTCTAATTGTTCGCAAACGGCAACACGAAAGCCTTTTCTGATCAGCGTTAAGAGATATCCTTCTACAGAGTGTGCTGGGACGCCGCACATTGGGATATTTTCGCCAGATAATTTTCCGCGTTTTGTTAATGCAATATCTAATGCTTCTGAAGCTAAGACCGCATCTTCGTGAAAGAGCTCATAAAAGTCTCCCATTCTATAGAATAGAAGTGCATCTGTGTATTTTGCCTTGATCTTGAGATATTGTGCCATCATTGGAGTCATTGAATGCACTCTTATCTTTTAGTTTTGGTAAAAATAAAGATCGGGAAAGAAAGATTAAAAGTTGATAGGTCTGAATGATTGATGTTATTTTTTATTCTGGTAAGGAAAGTTTGGCCGGTCTTCGTTGTAATGTGTCGAAAGATAATCAAGTATTTCTATTCGATCCTGCTCATCAAGTTCTAACATTCCCTGTTCTTCTACCATCCAATCAAGCATCTCATCCCAGCTTTTCCGGGAAAGACCTTGTTGAGCGATAATTCTTTCAGAATGGCAAGCGATGCAGGTGTAGTATGTTATTTCAACACCAGGCGCGTCAAACAATAATCCAAACTCGTAATTTTCGGTGTTTTTAGATGCAGAGTAAGTGGTTTCATTTAAAGTGAACTGATTACTTGCGATAAAGACATGATGGTTTTCAAGAGTTCGTGTATTTTCAAATTCATCAAAGATAGACACGGGTTGAGACCTGCTAGGAGCTTCTACTGCTGTATTAATAAGCCTGAACAAGTATACACTTTTGTTGTATTCATGATGTCGTTCAATGTGATATTTCTCAGTGCAAGATGTCGTAATGCACGCGGCGTTTAAGGGGCTATGAGTTACTATTCTTTTGATTAAGTCGGCAAACGCGGTTGTGCTAAACCCGAGAAAAAATAGAAGAATAATGAAGCTTCGCATTTTTGCGAAACGCATGATAATTATCCGATATTGTTATTGAAAAGAGGCGGTACTCCTGTACCGCCTTTAACTTATTAACTTACGCGCAAACCAACGCGATGCATTGTATTATTCAGGTAACCTTTAGGGTTCCAGTCAATAGCGAAAGGTTGCATAACCCCTTCATTATCAGTAGCTCGTGCCCAAACTTCGTAGTAACCTGATTGTGGAAAACGAACATTGGCTCTCCAATTTTGCCAAGCACCTGAATTAACTGGTTTGTCGAGTTCTGCTTGCATCCAGGTTGCTCCAAAATCAATGGAGATTTCGACTTTGTCCACAGTTCGGTCACCTGACCAAGCATGACCGCGAACATCTGATTGCAATCCGACGTTAGAATCATTTGCAGGGAAAGTCACGAGAGACTTAACCGGCATTCTTTCGATAATGACGAAATCCTCTTCTGGAACATCCTGACCCGGCGAGACTTTGTAGGCAGGAACTCTATAAGCTTTTCCGGTCATTTTGGGGCCATCATGAACCTGATCACGCAACTCAATTCGCTTTAACCATTTTTGTGCCGTTGATGCGGGCCAACCTGGAACAACAAGTCGCAATGGGGCACCGTTCATTGGATGAAGCGCATCACCATTCATTTCAAAGGCAATCAAAACATTTTCAGTCATTGCTTTTTCGATTGGAATTCCGCGAGAAATTGGTAGTTTATCCGGGTCGCCGGATAAGTGACCATCAGCGCCGTAGTGAGCTGTATAAATTACGGTTGACTGAACGCCAGCCTTTTTGAGAACATCTTTCAATCGAACGCCTGTCCAGTTGGAACAAGCAACAGCGCCATATGTCCATTGATTGCCTTTGGCGGGCGGGTTAAAGAACCCTCGTCCGTTGCCACCACATTCAAGAGTTAAGGCCATTGTGACAACGTCAAACTGATCGCGTAAATCGGCAATAGTCAACGTCATCGGGTTATCAACAAATCCGTCAATCGTTAGCGTCCAAGTTTTTGGATCAATATCTTCCGGTGGAATACCATTATTGCGAATAAAATGGCGGTTTGTCGGGGTGATTCCGTCATCTAAAAGTTCAGGCGGAGTTTCTGCATTGACAGGCCTGTCATTAAGTAATGTTAATCCATCTTTACCACTTAAGATATTGCCTTGTGCTAAGGCCGCTGGAACGAAGCCAATTGGTAGATTGTGCTGAAATGGAATGGATGTTCCGACCATTGCGGCAATGGTTGCAACCCCTGTGCGTTTCAGAAAGCCACGCCGGTCGTTATCTACAATCTCATCAATAGGCAATTGTAGACTTGAATTTTGCGACTCATCGGTAAACATTAACTGTTTCGAGTATTTTTTTTCATTTACAACTGACATTTTCTCCTCACTCAATACTTTTTTACCTAGATTATTTTTAAATCATCACTAAAAATCAAAAATAATCAATATTAATTTTTAAAGTAAATATTACTTGTTGGCAAGGTGCTTGATCGTTCGCTGTTATTGGAAATGAAGGGACTAACGAGACGACCCATTTATCAAGCAACGAGAATGTTTGAGCATCGTTAATCGTAAGGATCTTGGATCAAAGTAACAGGTATTGTTTTTCTTTGATGTGAAATTACTTGTGAATCTGGTAAAAATAATAGGTTCACAGACTCGGTTCGACTTACGCCGAGTTCATTTACATTAAAATTTCTTATCCCTATTCCGTAAAGAATGTGATCTTTGTTGACTGAGGCGATCCCGAATGAGACCTTCGTTCAAAAAATCAATTCTTTATAACGGAGTGTTGATGTAGATGTGTTGTGATAATCGCTCTATCTCATCCTTAACTTTTATGATTATGACGTTATTTTCTCACATAAGTTTAAGATACCATGCAAGACAAAAGTCGATAATAATTTTACGCTTTGGGGTAAAACATCTGACACTGTATTATAGTTTGAAGCTTAAGATAAGAAATGACTATTAAACAACCGACGAGTGTGATGGAAAAGTTACAAGAATACAATGTATGTTCATCCAGGTATGCTAGATGACAATTTGGAATCTAGGATCAATAAATCTTGATTTTGTCTATGAATTAGCTGAATTTCCAAAATCTGGAGAAACGGTTGTGGCGCGACAGAAGACGGAATTTCTTGGCGGTAAAGGCACAAATATTTCCGTCGCGGCCGTTCGCGCAGCAGCTCATGTCATTCATATAGGCTCTGTGGGTTCAGATGGTCACTGGGCGGTAGAGCGATTGATGGAATATGGTGTCGATACGAGCCAGATTTCTGTTGTTGATGAAATGACAGGGCATGCGATAATTGTGGTTGACCAATTTGGAGAAAACCAAATTATTGTTTTTCCGGGTGCAAATCGTAAAATTCCAACAGATGGTATTAAAGCAGCACTTTCATCGGCACAGCCAGGAGATTTTCTTGTTGTTCAAAATGAAACAAACGCACAAATTGAAGCTGCTATTTTGGGCCATCGTCTAGGGATAACCGTTTGTTATGTGGCTGCACCATTTGACGATACAGCACTATCTTCAGTATTGCCATTTATTGATTTATTGATCTTAAATGAGGTAGAAGCATTGCAACTGGAAAAATCAAAATCATGTTCATTGCTTGATTTATCGGTTAATGACGTTATCGTTACACGTGGAAAAAATGGTTCACGATGGTTTCAGTTAAGTTCGCGAAGTATTCAAGATTTTCCAACACGGCAAGCAAGAGCGATTGATACGACTGGCGCTGGTGACACGTTTGCGGGGTTTCTTTTGGCAGGTCTTCATCAAGGGCTTGTAATGCAGCAAGCGATTTCTCAAGCTAATCTTGCTGCATCAATAATGGTAACAAGACATGGTACAGCAGATGTTATTCCAGACCTAAAGGATGTGCAAGATTTAATGCTAAGCAAGTGAACAAATTTAGCAAATGCATTCACGCAGGCTTTGAATGATATTGCCCGATATTTCAGCCAATTGGTGAGGAAGTTGGATAAGGGAAAAAAGGCTTTAATTACCGAAGATCTGTTAAGATTGTCAGAATCTTTCACAGATCAAGCTCAACCTTTTAAGTTTCTTCGTTTCTCATAGTCTTCTTCTATAAAGTCTTCTCTTCCAAGTGCTTTTACATGTGGTTCGTCGTGCAAGAGCAATCGCAATTCAGTCAACCAGTTCGGATCCCAATTCATCACTTTAGCGACTGCATTGTTCCATAGGGCGCTTACACCATTTCCTCTCCCTCTCGAAACAATGGGACTTCGATATTCACCGTTTCCTTCCTCCCAGCAATCAGCGAGTATTTCTATATGAATCACGCGAGGTAGCGATTCTACAACTGAATAACTTGAAAATCGTATCGTCAGTTTTCTCCGTTTTGACCTCTTTCGATCCCATTGGAACAAGAGCGTCAAAACCCACTTCCTGTTTTGCAATCCAGTCATGGCGTTCGTCGGGTTCAATAAGTGTCCAATTATCAGAGGGAATGTTCTTACAGGATTGTGTCGCTTTTAGCTCCAGGAGTTTTTCTTTACCTGTCTTTCCTGTTACAAAATCATAATAATAAATACGACATACTTATTAACGCGGGGTTATGACAAAATATGGTTATTGCTGAGGGTGATCCAACATTAAAAACATCGGAATGAGTAGTCTTGGGCTTTTCCTGTTTGCGGAAAAAGGGCGATCCCGAGACCGCCCCGCGTGTGCTCGGCACGTGCCGTTGGCTGACAGCCCCCGTTATCCCGAATTGAGGAATAGTCCCAACTCACGGCCGATCCATCAATCGTAACGGTTCCCCTAGCTAACTGCCCGCACAGACAGTTGCGGGCATTAAGAGGGGTGAGGGAGCTGATTGAGAAGCACCCGTTGCTGCCATTCAGGATACTGACATCTAAGTGCGTTCATAGTCTTTTCCTTTCTCGGTTTTCATAGAACTCCTTACAACGGCCGGCTGGGCTGGGCCAGCCTCTTGCCCTGCGCCACCGTGGGCGTGAGGAACCGCTTGCCGTCAAATATCTCCTGAACGGTGAGCATCTGCATCCGCGCGTATTTTACGCCAAGTACGTCCAAGTCTCCGGCCCGCGATATTTCCACCCTTAAATTGCTCATCTTCCGTTCCCCAAGGTCTCCCATAATGATCAACCCAGCCATTTGCGCTCCTTTTCATGCAAGCACGCCGCGCAGGTCTCGAACGACGCCAATGCCCACATTCGCACCGCTTTTCACTTCCAGAATCATGCTCTGTAGTTCTTTTTTGTTCGGAAAGTCAAAATACAGGCGGCCGTCAATACCATCATCACTCCCTTTTGGGGTCGTTACGAATCCGTCAACCTGTTCTAACACCCATTTCCGGAAGTGATACTTATCATTCTCCTATAGGTCTCGGGTACCTTCAAGGTTATGCAGCACCCCCTTAATCTTGAAGTGCTCTCCCTCTACCAACTCTAGCCTATCCCAACTTGGATGAGTTTCTGCGCATGGTCGTCACCATCAAGCTCAAGGGAAATACCGCGTCCGCAATTTTTCGGCGGCTCAATTTCTATTTCCGTCAACACGCGCTGTACTAAATCATTAAGGCTTTCGGGCAGGTGATTAAAACGCTGTTTCATTCTGCGGTATGCCGACCGTCTCGAATTACGCCAAGCCATCGAAGGAAAACTCAACACAGTCGAACTGGCAAACAGGTTCTCCTGTGCCGTTGTGGTCGTCACCCCCTGTGCCTTCAGCCAGACCGAACCAGATGCCTGGGCCATCGCCGAAGGCTGCAACCTCTTGATCCGAAACGGCATCATCTGCTGGAACTATATCTATCTCACGCGGCAGATGAAGACGATGCCGGATGCCGCCGCACCATCAACGCATCCGCATCCATATCATGGGTGCCCATGTCAACCTGCTGGGCGAATACGATTTCCCGGATGAAAAGCTGCAGAACAGCATCAGAATCCTGCCCCTGAAATCAACCGTCTGATAGGGCTTCGATTCTAGGAGGTCCGAGATCCGGTCAAACATTTGTTGTGATTGGATAAATTCCCAAATCCTATGTCGCACTTTGTACCTTTGTTGGGACGAACCCTATACGTACCGGCCTGACCGGCATAAGATCCTGTAACTTCAGAACCAACTGCGTGATCTTTTACTTCTGTTGCTCCAGTAGCAAATCCAGATCCTGTAATAAATTTTGCATTTTCGGCTATGGCTCCAATATTTTCCTCATTAACTGCTGTCCCTTTGGTTGGGGGAGTGCCTGTTTCAGTTGTGCTCGATTTAACCTTCATTACCATAACTTGGACTTTTCCTCTGATCCCATTCCGTCACTGGCTTTTTCAGCTGCCATATAGACTTGCAGTAAATCGCCAGTTAAGCCTTGGTCAGTTTCATCAGGTCTATTTAGTATCAACCACTGTAGTTATGGTAGCTAAATACCCATGCAGTGTCTTGGCTGTTTCTGCCATTGCTTCATTGGCCTGCTCATTTTCAACGGCTTTTCTATAGCAATTCCCGCTAACTCGGGTGAATAGTAACGAGTGTCATTCGAACTCTAAGTCTTTGAGAAAACTAGAAAAAAATATTCCGAAAATAATATTAAAGTTTCAATTTTGGTGCAGAAATTTTACGAAAAATAATTTTTTTAAATTGCGTAACTATATGAAAATAAAAGAAAAAATATTCTAGCGGGAATTGCTGAGTTTCCCATAAGAACATTTATAGGAAAGCAGTAGTTATGGTTTTCGTGGAATTATGTAAAATGTGCGGAAAGCACGGGTTTTGTGGTTTTGTGTTCAAATGAAACCGGTGTGATAGGAGAGACAAAAAATGGTTAAAGTAGTGTGCCTTTTGCTTTTAAATTCCGATTTGCTAAAAGTTTTAAGCGTAGGGCATTTAATTGAATAAAACCTGATGCATCTGTTTGATCATAAGCACCAGCATCATCTTCAAAAGTTACATGTGATTCAGAATACAAGCTATTCTCACTCCATCTACCAATACATTTTGCTGAGCTTTTATATAGCTTTAGACGTACAGTGCCTGATACGTAAGTTTGACTTGCATCAATTGCAGCTTGTATCATTTCGCGTTCAGGAGAATACCAAAGACCGTTGTAAATCAATTCAGAATATCGTGGCATGAGTTCATCTTTGAGATGAGAAGCACTACGGTCTAGAGTGATCGACTCTATTCCACGGTGTGCTTCTAACAAGAGTGTCCCACCAGGTGTTTCATAAATTCCACGCGATTTCATTCCAACAAAACGGCCTTCAACTAAGTCAAGTCGACCACAGCCGTGTCGTCCGCCAATGGCATTTAGATGCGCTAAAAGTGCAGCAGGTGACATTGTCTCATCATTAACGCTGACAGCATCACCCTTCAAAAAACCAATTTCAATATATTCTGGCTGGTTTGGCGCGTTCTCTGGATCAACTGTTCGTTGGTAAATATGTGCTGGTGCTTCTTGAGCAGGATCTTCAAGAGCCTTACCTTCAGATGATGTATGTAAGAGATTTGCATCAACAGAAAAAGGAGCTTCACCGCGCTTATCTTTGGCAATTGGAATTTGGTTTTCTTCTGCGAATTCAATAAGTCGTTCACGGGAGTTCAAGACCCATTCGCGCCAAGGCGCAATAATATTAATGTTTGGGTTTAAAGCATAAGCTGAGAGCTCAAAGCGAATTTGATCATTTCCCTTTCCTGTCGCGCCGTGAGCGATGGAGTCAGCACCCTTCTGGGATGCAATTCTAACTAAATGCTTTGAAATTAAAGGCCGTGCGATTGCTGTTCCGAGAAGGTATTTACCCTCATATACAGTGTTTGCGCGAAACATCGGAAATACAAAATCGCGGACAAATTCCTCCCGAAGGTCCTCAATGAAGATATTTTCTGGTTTTATCCCTAATAACAAAGCTTTGTTTTTTGCTTCTTGTAATTCTTCGCCTTGTCCTAAGTCTGCTGTAAAAGTGATAACTTCGCAACCATATTCTGTTTGCAACCATTTCAGAATGATTGATGTGTCTAGGCCTCCAGAATAAGCAAGAACAACTTTTTGTGGTTTACGCATGCTGTTCCTCATATTGTTTCATGAAATACACGGCACCAATCCTCTTTTTGAGTAACAAGATTGAAAACAAAATATAGTGAAGAATAAGATCAAGTTTGACGATTTTCAAAATCAGTCATATTTTTCTTAATTTGTATTGATCACCTCACAGAGATTACATTTTTTATGTGATGTTATTCAATAACAAGAAAATAATGAATTAAGTTATTGAGTGATTTCTTAATTGAAAGACCTAATGCCAATTAAGTTCGACATCAATTAAGGAAGTCAAATAGTGGAGAATGTTTCACTTCATTTTTTGAATATTCGTGCGGTCAATTTTGATAGATTTCTTGGATTTATGACAGACTCGTGTAATACTGTCATTGACAGGTGTCAAGATTTGGAGCCATTAAAATTACTTGTTTAGAATGACAAGAGGCTCGCAAAATAGCGATCACCAGCATTCCCTAGTATCCGTACAGCTGTTTCGGGGTTGGCCCATATAACTTTGTGGTCTGTTTCGACCGGTGGGCCGATTTGCCGTGTGGGGCGCGCAATAAATATATGACATATTTTTTCTGCCCAAAGATCATATTCCGGCATATATACAAAACGCCTGAAAGCACCAATTCGGCGAGGCTTTGAAATACGCCAACCTGTTTCTTCATATACTTCACGATGTAGAGCAACAATCGCATGCTCTCCCGTATCTATTCCACCGCCAGGCAGTTGGATGTCTGGCTCATCACAAAGTTGAACAGTTAGCAATAAATTACCATCACGTGGTAAGAGTGCATAAGCTCCTGGACGTCGCGTGTATCGTTTTGATTTTAGACGCGGTTCGCCAATGCGATGAATCATTTTTAGAGAACCCTTTTCATTTTCCCACTAAAGACATAATAATGATATTGATGCTTTTTTTAAACCGATACAGTTAATATGGCAAACGGGATACAAATCGTTTGGGATGATACTGTTTTGCCATTTCAACTTGAGGCAAGTGATGTACGCGGACGTATAGTTCGGGTAAATTCTGTTCTTGATGATGTTCTAAAGCAGCATGATTATCCACCATTAGTTCAAGAGTTGATCACCGAGATTGTTGTCCTAACGGCTTTAATTGGACAAACCATTAAGCTACGTTGGAAGTTGTCTTTACAAGTTCAGGCTAAAGGATCAATCAAGATGATTGCTGCTGATTATTTTGCGCCCCAAGAATGTGGAGAACCAGCACGAATTCGTTCATATGCAAGTTTTGATCGCAAAGCTTACGAAACAAATACGCCGAAATTTGGTTTTGATAACACAGGATACTTTGCTGTTTTAATTGACCAAGGAGAGGGAACGACGCCTTATCAAGGAATCACACCTTTATCGGGTGGATCATTGCGTGCCTGTGCGGAAACATACTTTTATCAATCTGAACAATTAAAAACGAAGTTTTTGTTATCTTTTGGCGAGGTTCAGGATTTGAAACCAGCGTTAAAATGGCGGGCGGGTGGAATAATGCTTCAATATTTACCACAGGAAAATCCAAAACAAAATGAGTGTAATGAAAGCGGTGTATGTGAAGCTAAGATAAATTTATTAGAGCAAAAGAGAGTGGACGATTGGAACAGGGCGAATTTATTATTGGGAACTGTTACAGACATCGAATTGGTTAATCCATCTATTGCATTAAATGAGCTTTTATATCAGCTGTTTGCTGAAGAACAACTTTGTATTTTTGATCCGCAAGCAATTCGATTTGGATGCACTTGTTCAGAAGAGAGAGTTCGAAATAGCCTTTCGATTTACTCGCAAAATGAGATTGCAAAAATGATCACGGCAGATAATCGCGTGACTGCGGATTGTCAGTTTTGTGGAGCCCATTATGAACTCGACCCGCTTTCATTGGGATTTGAGGCCGTCACAGGCAAAGAGTGAATTTGACCTTAATGCGCGACTCGAGGCTGCTGTATCGTCATCATTTCAGACAACTTCGGATTTTGACTTAGATCGGGAAGTTAATCCACCGCAGTATCGTAATTTTAAGATCGCGGGAGTTGTAATCGCAATTTCAAACTTTGAAACTCAACCAAATTTAATTTTGACTAAGAGATGCCAAAGACTTAGTCATCATGCTGGACAGGTTGCGTTTCCAGGTGGAAAGAAGGAAATAAGTGACGCAGATGTTTTGGCGGCAGCATTTAGAGAAGCTTATGAAGAAATTGGATTATTATCAGATTGTGTGAAAGTTGTTGGAGCTTTGCCTCATCATGAGACTGTGACGGGGTTTCGAATCACGCCCGTTATTGCAATTATTGAGCGTCCATTTGATATTCGGCCAGAGGTTGGTGAAGTTGAGGAAGTATTTAAGGTTCCTTTTGATCACATACTCAATTTATCGAATTATCATATTCAAACAAGATATTGGCGGGGAACAAAGCGCGTGTTCTTTGCGGTACCGTTTGGACCTTATTATATTTGGGGAGCAACCGCCTGTATACTAAGAGGGCTAGCAGAGCGAATAAATAATGAAACAGATAAATGGTGATTTTTTAAGTTGGCCGGAAACAAAAGCTGTTTTTCAAGCATTAGATGTTTCAGGTTCAAAGGTTCTTTTTGTGGGTGGTTGTATCCGTGACAATTTGTTGCAGCTACCTGTTCATGACGTGGATATCGCAACAGATCTGATGCCAACAGATGTGGTGAGTCTAGCCAAAGCAAACGGGCTTCGCACACTTTTAACAGGAATCCAGTATGGTACTGTAATGGTTATTTCAGGCGGAAAACCATTCGAAGTCACAACATTTAGGCGAGATATTAAACCTGATGGCAGACATTCAAAAGTGGTTTTTTCAAAAATAATTGAAGAAGATGCAAAACGACGTGATTTTACAATTAATGCACTATATGCCACATTCGAGGGAAAGCTCATTGATCCATTGAATGGATTAGAAGATCTGAAAACCCGCTGTTTACGTTTCGTTGGAAACCCTGAAAAAAGAGTGAAGGAAGACTACCTTCGGTCAATACGTTTATTTAGGTTTTTTGGGTGTTTTCATGGTTTACAGATGCAAATTATACCAGAATCTCTGGCGGCTGTCACTGCAAATCTTGATGGCTTATTAAACTTATCTAAAGAACGTATTGGCGCAGAAATAATGAAATTACTTTCTGCAGCAAATCCAAGTGATGCTATTTCTTTAATGAAAGATGTTGGTGTATTGAAACGCATTATGCCTGGTGCAACTGATAATGTGCTTAAGTCTTTAGTTGCGTTGGAAAGTACACCGGATCCTGTTTTACGCCTTGCAGCACTTGGAAAAAAAATGGGTGAAAATTTACGAATTCGTAGGGTTGATTATTGTCGCGCTAAGAAACTTCGAAAATTGGCTCAAGGGATGATGACAGGTGCAGAATTAGGTTACCGTTATGGCGAAACAGATGCTTTGGCAACCTTGACTTTGCGTGCGGCATTTCGAGAGTTGCAAATTGAAGCAAGCGAGATTGATGCAGTTTATAACGCAGCAAAACAAGTGTTTCCAGTTTCCGCCTCAGATCTTATGCCAACATATAAAGGCAGATTACTGGGTCAAAAATTAAATCATTTGGAAAATGAATGGATACTGTCAAGATTCACGCTTAACAAAGATGAGTTATTATCGCGTTAATTTTAACAAAATTGAGCATACGGTTTAACAAAAAGTGTGAATGATGAGTTTGTATCTCATGTAGTTGACAGAAAGCAGAGATAGTTCACGATGAAAGAGAAAATTAAAGATTGGATTGAAAAGCCTTTGGTTAGTTATGCGATAATTGTTGTAATTGTCATTAATGCAATAACGCTCGGCATGGAAACATCAAAGTTTCTTATGGACAGAGCGGGTGCAATTATTTTGCTTATAGATCGGATCTGTTTGACAATTTTTGTCTTGGAAATTCTTCTTAAACTATATGTTTTTGGCGGAAAGTTCTTTCGAACCGGTTGGAATAATTTTGACTTTTTGATTGTCAGCATTGCCTTATTGCCGTCAGGTGAAGGCTTGTCGGTATTGCGAGCGTTGCGTGTTCTAAGAGTTTTCCGTGTGATTTCTGTTGCACCTCGGTTAAGGCGTGTTGTCGAGGGGTTTGTGACAGCGTTGCCTGGAATGGGATCAGTATTCTTGCTAATGGCCATTATTTTTTATATTGGATCAGTGATGGCAACAAAACTTTTCGGTGATACATTTCCAGAGTGGTTTGGTACATTAGGAGCTAGTGCGTATTCATTGTTCCAAATCATGACACTCGAAAGTTGGTCAATGGGTATTGTTCGGCCAGTTATGATAACTTATCCATATGCATGGCTTTTCTTTGTTCCGTTTATTATGGTGACAACCTTTGCGGTTGTAAATTTACTTGTTGGCTTAATTGTAAATTCAATGCAG
This sequence comes from Aestuariivita sp., assembly GCA_026710055.1. Lineage (GTDB taxonomy): Bacteria > Pseudomonadota > Alphaproteobacteria > Rhodobacterales > Rhodobacteraceae > JAPORY01. Next base: position 25,096 of record JAPORV010000135.1, on the reverse strand, counting down.
GAAGCTCATTCGGAAGAAAGTGTTGCGGCAACAGAAAGCTATCGCGACGAAGTGCTTAAGCGTCTTGATGCTATCGAAAATAATCTAAATTCAAAATAAATGATTCAGCCCTAAAAAACTAGACACTTGGAATTATCACAGAGTGAACTGAAAAAGGCAATAAAATGAATCGGCGAAATTTTAATTTTGTTTCTTTGTCTATTCTTGGAATCGGCTTGATTGGCTGTAGTTCAGGATCAAGGATTAGGTGGCAGGATAGCTTTCCCGTGACCTCAATTTTGGTCAATAAAGGAGAGCGGGAATTATTTTTGCTGAATGATGGTTTTGTGTTAAAAAAATATAACTTTGATCTTGGTTTTAACCCTATCGGGGGGAAAAGAGTTGAAGGTGATGGAAAAACTCCTGAGGGTGTCTATTACATTAATCGACGAAATCCAAATAGTAACTTTCACTTATCTTTGGGTATTTCTTACCCAAATGATGAAGATGTTAAGAATGCTCAAGCACTCGGGAAAGATCCAGGAGGCGATATTTTTATTCATGGGCAACCAAATTCAACAAATGTGACGCGTGAAGACTGGACAGAGGGATGTATTGCAGTGAGTAATGATGATATAGAGGAGATTTATCGCGTGGTCAAAACCGGAACACCGATCATTATTCGTCCATAAGTGTTTCATATTTTCCCGTCACAAGTGTCCACCATATTTTTCCATTTGGTTCTTGAAACCAAGAAAACCCCATTCTAGTTGCTTGTGGGCTTAACAACACAGAGCGAGATCCTTCGTCTTGAATCCACACGGTAAGTGTTTGCAGGTCTGTTTCGTATGTTTCAGAAATAACTTCGCCGAGCATGGTACCGGTAAATTGCGCGCGTTTTACCCGCTCGAACGGCGAAGACCCATCGGAACCAAAGTGCCAAGGTCGATTTTGTGCGGACATATCGCGCGAATGTGTTGCTGCTGCTGCGTTCAAATTCTTATCAAGACTTAGGTTTTTAAGCCCTGATGCCTGCCGTAATGCATTTATTGAATCTAGCATTCGAAACTGTAATTTGGCGGCTGTGTAAGGAGGAATACGGTTCACAACGGGTAGTGGATTTCCAGACTCATCGTATCTTTTTTCAGTGACGGGTTCGCAGGAAGATAGGATAAAGAAAAAAATAATGAATGGTAAAGTAAATCGACACACGATGTGACCTCAGATTCGCACGAACATATTTGTCATAGGCAATCTAATCTTTGACTTTATTAATTCAGATTTCGCAAGATTACTTTACCCGTGATGAGAAAATTAATGCGTCATGGGATCAAAAAGTAACTTAACCATAAAAAAGACTAAGGCAAAGTTTCAGGTTGGCCCTTATGAAATTTTGAATTGAATTGCCTTTTTTGATTTCAAAATATTTTTAGTTCCTTGAATAAAGGCTGCTCATTACACCCAGCCATTTAGATTATCGTCAATAATTTTGGTGAGGGCTTTAATATGTTCAGAATTATCATTGAGACAAGGAATATAATTAAACTCGTGTCCACCTGCTTCTACGAAACTTTCTTTGATTTCTTCGTTAATTTCTTCAAGAGTTTCAATACAGTCGGCGGAAAAAGCAGGAGCACATATTGCAATTTTTTTCTTTCCGTTCTTTGCGAGTCTTGCCACTTCGTCAACCGTGTAAGGTTTTAGCCATTCTTCGGGTCCAAATCGAGATTGAAATGTCGTTGATATTTCTGTTTCTGACCAACCAAGTCTTTCACGAAGTAGCCGCGTTGTTTTTTGGCAATGGCAATGATAAGGGTCGCCTTCCAATAGGTATCGTTTTGGAACGCCATGATACGAACATATAAGTACATCAGGCTGTGTTTCAAAAGTGGAATAAGCGCGTTCAATTGAAAGAGCTAAAGCATCAATATAATGTGGATTGCTAAAATAAGGTGCGACCGTTCTTATCGCTGGCTGCCATTTTTGCTTCATGAGTGCTCGAAAAAATTGGTCATTGGCAGTTGCGGACGTCGCGCCAGAATAGTGCGGGTATAATGGAAAAAATAATATTCGTGTGCAGCCGATATCAATTAACTGCTGAACTTTTGATTTTGTGGATGGTTGACCGTATCGCATACAAAAATCGACAACGACTTTATTTTCGTAACAGGTTTTAATTTTTGCTTGAATTTTTGCCGTTTGCTGTCGCGTTATCGTCATTAAAGGGCTTTCATTTTCTTGCATATTCCAGATAGACTTATAAGCGGCGCCTGAGCTAAACGGCCTTTTGCTAAGAATGACGAGTTGAAGTAATGGTTGCCAAATCCAAGAAGAATAATCAATAACACGTTTATCGGATAAAAACTCATTTAGATAGCGGCGCATTGACCAATAATCATATCCATCTGGGGTTCCCAGATTGGTTAGAAGAACGCCGATTTTCTCCTCAGGTATCGAAACATGATCTGCCGGTGCGTGTGCCGGGTAGAAAGTTTTTCTATTTGCGTCAAACATTTTCTGTTCCAAACTATTCTCAGTGATATTGAGGTAGCTGTATTTTGGTGACTTTCAATGCGAAGTTTATTTTGGTTTATTTGCTAGGCTTGCGTTAAGCGCATCAATGAGTCGAATTTGTGCTGAGCCGGGTTTTTGAGGTTTTTGTTGACTAACGTCGGGTGTCCAACCTGTAAGTGAAATTAATTCAAATGTAGCAGATATTGTTTTGTTTAATGTTGAAAATCGTTTTAAGTATATGGATTCGGATTTAGTGAAAATTCCGCGTCTTGTAAATTTCTTGGTTCGCGCTTTGAGGGCATTTGTTTCACCCATGTATCTTAAGTCGTACATGAGGTGATGAAGGTCTTTATATTCGGCTTTTAATATAATGTTATCTGCAACTGGAAGTGCAAAACCAGCACGTTGTAAGAGAGAACCGAGCTCTCGGATTTCGGCCATTGGTAAAATACGCGGTGAAACACCGCCAGTAAGGCTCGACTCAGCTTCAATGAGAGCTGTTCGCAATTCCATCAGAGTTTGACCGCCAAGTGAAATAGCTATGCAAAGGCCATCAGGTTGTAACGCGTGGCGGCATTGAACTAATTGTCCAATGGGGTCATTGGACCAGTGAAGGCACATTGCATGGATGATAAGATCATGATTTAATGTTTCAAGAGTGAGAATTTCTGAGTCAGGAATGATGAGCGCAGAATGGTAGTCTTTTTCCCAGATTTGAGGAAATGGTGAGATTATCGCAATTTTTAAAAATTTGCGATTGATTAGTGTTAGTCGCGTTTGAATTTCATCTCGCGCAATCTGGTGCAAAAACAAATTAGTTCTTTTTGCACGCTCGCGGTTTCTTGACAGGGCGTTTTTATCAACAATATCTAGATTTTGCTGCATTTTTGCTGGAGTATTCAAGACAATGGAAAATCATTGGTTGGGGAACATGCTAATTTAACGAGTATTTAGTTGAATTCTAGCGTTTAGCCGTGCCTATGGAAGACTGAGATAGTAACTCTAAAAATGATCAACCGTCTTTAACCAGAAGAATGGTTTATGAACATTTTATAAAAAATGTTTATTAGGACAAATTATGTCGTTACATTGTTTATTTGACTGAATGCCTGATGGAAGAGGTAGTCTAATGTGTAAAAAAAATCGTAATTTTATTAAATTGGAAAACAATAAGGAATTAGGTCATAATTTTTTTGACTTATAGGTTAATAATATGCTTGGTGCGCTTGTTCAACTCACTTCTTCTGACGACCCAGAGTCTAATCTACCATTAATTCGTTCCTTTATTACGGATGCAGCAATGAAAGGAGCTCAATTTGTTTTGACGCCTGAGATCATTAACTGTGTTACGAATAGTACAGGTCAAAAAAACATTGTTTTGACCAAAGAAAGTGATGATAAAACATTAAGTTCTTTGCAGGCTCTATCAGCAGAACTTCAAATTTGGCTATTGATTGGTTCACTCGCATTGAAGACAGATGATCCAGATGGTCGTTTTGCGAATCGTTCTTTTCTGATTGATCCTAAAGGGAGAATAATTGCACGATATGATAAGATTCACATGTTTGATGTTCAGATTAGTGTAGAAGAAACATATCGGGAATCTGCGGCATTTCGCCCCGGTGACAGGGCAGTATTGGCACAGACAGAATTTGGTGCGGTTGGTTTGTCCATTTGTTATGATTTAAGGTTTCCTCATCTATATCAAAAATTGGCGCTTGCTGGGGCGCGTATTTTAACCGTTCCAGCAGCATTTTCGTCAATCACCGGAAAAGCACATTGGGAGCCTATTTTGAGAGCGAGGGCTATTGAAACAGGTTGTTATATTTTTGCGCCAGCTCAAACGGGTGATCATAACGTAAAGCGTGGACGACCAAGACAAACTTATGGGCACAGCCTCGTAATATCGCCGTGGGGTGAGATTTTACTTGATGCGGGCGTTAAGCCCGGAGTTTTTTGTTTTGAATGGCAAGATTATGAAATTGAAAAGGCACGAGGTCGTGTTCCGTCACTGACACATATCTGCTTTTTTGATGGTCCAGACGAAAATATTGCGCAATGATTTCGGCACTATTTAGAAATGAGAGTTTTTGTCAAATGTGTAAGATTCCGTACCTTATCTTAAATACCAGAAATAAACGAATCACTCTGAAATCAAGCGTTAATTTATGTGATTTTGTTCAGTTTGAGTTATAGTCAATTACTCAAGCATACGGGTGATTTCTTCACTCTCAAAAATTTCAATAACATCTCCTTTTCTGATGTCATTATAATTCTCAAATGCCATTCCGCATTCTTGACCGGACTGCACTTCTTTAACCTCTTCCTTGAAGCGTTTAAGTGTCTTTAGTGTACCAGCATGAATAACAATGTTATCTCTTAATAGTCGTACTCCGGCAGATTTGCGTGAAACACCCTCTGTTACGAGACATCCGGCAACATTCCCAACGCCTGATACACTGAACACTTCCTTAATTTCAGCATAACCAATATGGTTTTCACGAATTTCAGCAGAAAGTAAACCAGATGCTGCTAATTTAACGTCATCCACAAGATCGTAAATGACGGAATAATAACGCAAATCGACGTTTTTTTGATGGGCATATTTTCGAGCTGATGCATTAGCGCGAACATTAAAGCCTAAAATTAGAGCATGGCTTGCCTCTGCCAGCCCAATATCTGTGTCGGTTATTGCACCAACACCGTGATGGAGGACACGAACCCGTACTTCATCATTTCCGATTTTGTCCATAGCTTGAACAATCGCTTCGGCGGAACCTTGAACATCTGCTTTTACAACAATTGGTAATTCCGCTAAATTATCGCCATCCTTTGCTCGGAAGATTTGTTCAATTGTTGCCGTGCCTCCTGAAACAGCGCGTTTATCTTTTTCACGCTGTCTCCTGAAATCAACAATCTCTCGTGCTTGCCCTTCGGTTTCGACCACATTCAAGATATCACCGGCCTCTGGTGCGCCGTCCAATCCAAGAATTTCGACAGGGACAGAAGGACCCGCTTCTGTTATGCGCTCGCCCTTGTCATTCTCCATCGCACGGACTTTACCCCATTGTTCGCCAACCACAAAAATACTTTTGGTTTTTAATGTCCCTTTTTGAACCAAAACAGTGGCTACGGGTCCACGCCCAGTATCAAGCCGCGCTTCAATAACAGCGCCTTCGGCAGTGCGTTCGGGATTTGCCTTCAGTTCTAGTATTTCAGCTTGTAAGGTGATTGCCTCAAGAAGTTCGTTTAAGCCCTGACCAGAAATTGCTGATATTTCGACATCTTGTACATTTCCAGATAGCGTTTCAACAGTTACGTTATGTTGCAACAATTCTGTGCGCACCTTATCAGCGTTAGCTTCTTCTTTGTCGATTTTATTTATGGCTACAATAATGGGTACATCAGCTGCCTTAGCGTGGTTAATAGCTTCAATAGTCTGCGGCATAACTGAGTCGTCCGCTGCCACAACCAAAACGACAATATCTGTGACTTGAGCCCCACGTGATCGCATTGATGTGAAAGCAGCATGTCCAGGTGTATCTAAGAAGGTCAAAATTTTCCCGAGGTTGGTTTCAACTTGATAAGCACCAATATGTTGTGTAATACCTCCGGCCTCTCCTGCGGTTACATTTGAACTTCGGATGGCGTCAAGAAGCGAAGTCTTTCCGTGATCTACATGTCCCATGATGGTAATCACGGGGGGGCGTTCCTGTAGATCTTTATCTAAGTCTTCAGAAGTTTGAATCACATCTTCAACATCTGCGTCTGACACACGTACAACGCGGTGTCCGAATTCACTAATAATTAATTCTGCTGTATCAGCGTCAATCGATTCATTTTGAGTAATCATTAGACCATTTTTAAGGAGTATTTTCACAATATCTGCTGCTCTTTCGGCCATTCGATTAGCAAGTTCGCTAACAACAATTGTTTCGGGAAGTTGAACATCACGGACGACTTTTTCTCGTTCTACTGGACCGCCCATAGCCTTTTTTCGCGCACGTTCCTGTTTGCGCCGCATTGACGCCATTGAGCGTTGTCGGCCACCCTCCGTGTCTGATAATGCTTGATTTAGCGTAAGTTTCCCTGCACGACGTTCGGTGTTGTCATTACGTCCTTTACCAGAACGAAGACGTTCATCGGGATGTTCTCGATCTAATTTGCGTTGCGGTGATCCCTTTGATCTTGTTTCCTTTCCAGTAGTTGAAATTTGTGGAGATTTAATCAAAGAGTCTTGATCTGCTTCTTCTCGTGAACGGCGTTGACGTTCTTCGTTTTCAGTAGAAATTCGCTCACGGTCAAGGCGATCTTGCTCTTCTTTTTGCTTCGCCTGAATCTCGGCACGACGTTTCCTTCGTTCTTCTTCGCGCGCTTTTTCTTCAGCTTGCTTTTTTTCTAACTCTTCAAATTCACGGGCTTTGGCTGCTTGAACAGCTTTTACACGACGATCAATTTCGGCATCGGATATTCCTACAGAATGACTTCTTTTATGTGAATTTGTTAAATTAGGGCCATGCAAGCCTTTAGTTACTTTGTTGGAATTTGTTCTAGGCACTACAACACGTTTGCGCTTGGTCTCGACGACAACGTTATTTTTTCGTCCATGGCTAAAACTCTGCTGAACACTCCCTGAGCGCGGAGTTCCTCGCAAACCCAGTGTTTTTTTTCCGTCGCTATCGCTCATTCAGTTCATTTTCCCTTTTAAAGCGTGTTGAATTACTGGTAATTTGACGAACGCCTTTTAATCTTTTAGTATTTTCTAGTATAGTTTGTGAGAGTTTTCCAGTGCTGAGCGCTACATTAACGACATATTCACGACCAAATGCCAGTCCTAGCTCTTGAGACGATAGTGAGTTGATAATACACTGGACATTTTGAGGTTGCAATTTTGTTTTTCCACGCTTTGAACTATCAGATGCTTGAAGGAAAACAAAGCAATTTTCTCTTGACATCCAAGCTTTTACTTTTTGGAATCCTGCAACGGCATTACCCGATTTGCGAGCTAAGCTGATGAGTTCAATAATGTAACGTACAAGTGACTTGTCAATTAATTCAATTAATCCGTCTGGAACAATAGCCGCTTTTTTAAAGCCCCATGAAAAAAGACCGTTACTCATGGCTTTTTGAAGCAAGTTTTGACAGGCACACACATAAACACCGCGTCCGGGTAGTTTGCCAACGACATCTGGAGTAACATGTCCGTTTGGGTCAAGAACAAACCGGATTAAGCAGGCTTTAGGATATGTCTCTCGGGTCACTAAACACCTTCGTTCTATTGTTCTTGGTCTATCTTTTGTTTTGCCGCCTCGTCCCATTAAATTGGCTCCGTAGTTTTATTTGAATCGTCCAATTCACGTTCAGATTCGTCTATAGTTATATCATCTTGCTGGGCTTCGAAATCTTCTAGTTTAACCCAACCGAGTTGAACACGTGCTGTCATAATCATATGTTGTGCCTCTTCAAGTGACACATCAAAGGGTTCTAAGACCCCGTCGTCTTTAACGCGTGATCCATCAACTGTTGTCCATCCACCAGCGAGTTCCCAATCGGCACAAGTTGCAAAGTCTTCAAGAGTTTTCACGTCATCGTCCGTGAGGGCTTCTATCATTTTTGGTGTGAGACCCTCGAATTCAATTAAACTCTCTTCAGCGCCATTTTCATGTGCATTTTTAAGCGCGATTTTGTTCTGCTCATCTATTACATCTCGTGCTCTTGCTTGCAGTTCCTGCGCTGTTTCTTCATCTACACCATCAATTCTCAAAAGCTCTTCTGTCTCAACGTAAGCGACTTCTTCTAAACTACTAAATCCTTCCGAAACCAATAGTTGTGCAAAGAATTCATCTAGATCAAGCTGTTCCTTAAAATAGCCAGTTTGATCTTCAAATTCTTTTTGCCGACGAACACTCTCTTGCTCTTCGGTCATTATATCTATATCCAAACCAGTTAGATGTGATGCTAAGCGAACATTCTGACCGCGCCTCCCAATAGCCAGTGATAATTGATCTTCTGGGACGACGACTTCAATTTTTCCAGTTTCTTCATCATATACAACTTTAGAGACTTCGGCGGGTTGCAATGCATTGACTAAGAAAGTTGGTTGATCTTCATTCCAAGGTATAATATCGATTTTTTCGCCCTGTAGTTCGTTTACCACGGCTTGAACACGCGATCCACGCATACCGACGCATGCGCCGACGGGATCAATTGACATATCATGAGTTATCACGGCGATTTTGGCACGACTGCCCGGATCTCGTGCAACTGACTTTATTTCGATAATGCCTTCATAAATTTCCGGCACCTCTAACTTAAAGAGTTCTGCCATGAATTCGGGCGCAGTTCTTGATAGAATAATTTGCGGACCACGGGGTTCACGTCTTACATCCTTTACGTAAACGCGGATTCGATCATTAGGGCGATAACTTTCGCGACCGATTTTATCATTTCTTCGAAGAATAGTTTCACCAGCACCAACGTCAATAATATAGTTGCCATACTCTTCACGTTTGACTTGACCACTAATGATCGTTCCAGCACGATCTTTAAACTCTTCGTATTGGCGCTCACGTTCTGCCTCGCGGATTTTTTGCAAAATAACTTGCTTGGCGGTTTGTGCTGCGATTCTCCCCATATCTACGGGCGGCACTTCTTCAATAAACTGGTCTCCGATTTTTGGAAATTCAAGATATTGCTGTGCCTGCTCAATGGTGAATTCAGCAAGGTGATTTTCAATCTTATTTTCCTCTACAACAGTTCGTACCCTAGAAAATGTTGCTTTTCCTGTTTTGCGATCAATTTCGACACGAATATCCATATCAGTGCCATATTGACTCTTTGCAGCTCGTGCGAGACATTCTTCCATGGCCTCTACGACCAAATCAGGTTCAATTAATTTTTCTCGAGCAACGGCTTCAGCCGTTTGTAGAAGTTCGAGCTGATTGGCAGAGGTTATGGTCATCATTTACTCCTCTATGGCAGACATTTTGGTCTTGTCTTTAGTTTTGCATCGCGTGATTTAATGCGACGGTTTTTCTGCTTAGACTGTCTTTAATGAGATCTTCGGTTATTATTAGTCTTGCGTCACTTAGCCAATCTATTTTTAAGCCAATTGTTGTTTCGTTCATGGTGATCAGCACTTCACCATCTTCAAATCCAGCCAGAATGCCACGGAAACGGCGGCGTCCGTCAATCGGCTCGTATGTTTCAAGTTTTGCTTCACGTCCTGCAAAATCCATAAAGTCCTTTATCCGGGTTAAGGGTCGATCTATGCCAGGACTTGAAATTTCTAAGCTGTAAGCATCTGGCAGTGAACTTTCAACATCCAATAGCATACTAAGTGAATTTGAAATCTCGGCACAGTCATCAACGTCAATTCCTTTTTTGGGGTTGTCGGCCATAATCTGAAGCGTTTTGATTTCACTCAAAATTAGGCGAACTCTTACAAGTTCAAATCCAAGTTCGTTAAGAACGGGAGATACGATACCTGCTACATGGCGTTCAACATTAGATTTTGCAATCAGATCATAAGACATTATTTCTTAGGGAATAAAAAAACGGGCATAAAGCCCGCAAATGCTTTACAGAGCACTGAATAAATTCAATACTACTAATTAATAACTAAAATAAGTTCTAAGTTCCGATAGTTCAAGAAAAAAATATTAAGTCATCCACCATCTCTCGGCAATTCTATTGTCATCAAGGGGTTTGCGTTGTCCGGTTTGGGGGGGGATGCCAACTCTCTTATTAACCACAATGTGCGTATTTTGAGCTCCGGTGATCAAAGACCAATCAGATGAAATAGGCAGGGATTCAGCTTGATGAAATTCAGCGGCATCAACAAAATTGTCCCTTAGTGCTTCGTGGCGGACTTTTGAGTCGGAAATAACAATAATCTCGATTTCACTTAGCCAACCGGAAGTTGTCTCCTTTTGATGTGGTTTCACACGATCACCAATAAAATGACGCTCAGGATGTAGACGCTTGACGCGATACAGTCCTGTCCCATTCATGGCATTGATTTTTTCCCCAGTTTTCGTTATAATTGGTGCAATATCAGCGAGCCGATAAGGCAGGTGAGGATCAGGTTTATTCAAGTGAATGAAGAGACTGTTTTGTGATGGATGACTTTCGACATCAAAATTTGTGTTAATTAGAGAGTTTGCGACATCCTGGACTGTTAGTTTTTCACCATTGTGAAATTTGATATTATCGCGCAATTTCAGTTTCCAGTTGCGGGCACGGCGGTCACAGCGCCATTCAGTCGCTAGTTCGTCTCGTAATAAACCATTTGCATCAATATTGGTGAGTGAATGATAGACTGCACCGAGGACAACAGATTCGAAGTGTTTATCTGCGTGTGGTATCGCAAGACGTAATCGCCCGCCATAACGTGGCGCAGCATCTACTGATAGACCTGACGCTGAGAGTAAAGCAGTTGCCGCACTAGATTTGAGTAGTGCGCGGCGATCAATACGGGATGTCACGTTAATTCCTCGGAAATTTGATTCATATAATCTATCAATGCAACACTGATGCTAGGTTCGCTTAAGGCATGGCCAGCATTTTCAATTATTCTTAATTTACACGATGGCCAGAACTGAGACAACTGGTAAGCTGAAGTCGGGGGGCAAATCATATCGTAACGACCTTGCACAATAATTCCGGGGATACTTTCGATTTTGTGGATACAAGATAAAATATATCCATCAAATTCAAGAAATCCATTATTTAAAAAATAGTGATTCTCAAGCCTTGAAAATGCCCTGACATAACCTTTTGGACTTGACATAGACGCGTGCATTGTGTCCATTGAAGCAAGTGTATTCTCCCAATTAGCCCATTCTTGTGCGAAGCGAATTTCTTCGGATATATTATTGCAAAAAAGACGTCTATGGTAAGCAGCAATTAAATCGCTTTGTTCTTCTTGAGGAATAACGGAAATAAATCTGTTCCAAAAATTAGGCCAGAACTTTCCTGCACCTCCTGCATAAAACCAATCAAGTTCTGATTTAGTCATTAGAAAAATGCCGCGTAAAATGAGGTTTAGAACTTTGTCTGAGTACGCCTGTGCATAAAGTAAAGCGAGTGTTGCGCCCCAACTGCCACCGAAGATACACCACTGACTAATTCGCAGGGTTTTGCGAATTTTTTCGATATCGTCAATTAAATGCCATGTTGTATTGTGCGTGACAGAAGCATGAGGTCTTGATCTTCCGCATCCCCGCTGGTCAAATAGGATCACGCGGTATTTTTGTGGGTCGAAATAGCGACGCATCGTCGGACTACAGCCGGCGCCTGGTCCGCCATGTAAAACAATGACTGGAATTCCGTTTGGCTTACCGCATTGTTCAACATAGATGGTATGACCGTTACCAACATTTAACATCCGTTGCTCAAACGGATCAATTGGCGGGTAAAGTTGCACCATTGTGGATTTTTGGTCAGAGTTTTTATCCATGGTTGTCCTATATTGTTCAGCATAATTTTAAGAACATACGGAGAAAGAAATGCAAATAGAACCGTCAACTGTTAATACATCAGAAATTGAGAAGTTTGAGGCCATGGCTGCAGAGTGGTGGGATCCTAGTGGGAAGTTCAAACCTCTTCATATGATTAATCCCTATCGACTAGATTATATCACGAGTCAAATCGCAGCTGAATTTAACCTTGATCTTACTAAGTCGCAACCATTTAGTGGATTGCGTATTTTGGATATCGGTTGCGGCGGTGGCTTGCTTTGTGAGCCAACCGCGCGCTTAGGTGCTGACGTTGTCGGCGCTGATGCGGCACCTCGCAATATCCCAATTGCAAAAGCACATGCACGCCAAGCAGGTCTCAGCATAGACTATCGTCATACAACGGCAGAACAACTCGTGGCTAATGGTGAATTATTTGATGTCATTTTAAATATGGAAGTTATTGAGCATGTGGTAAACCCACAAACTTACCTGTCATCATGTCGGAGATTACTAAAGCAGGGCGGTTTGCATATTTGTTCAACGATTAATCGTAATTCAAAGAGTTATGTCATGCTGATTTGGGGAGCGGAGTATGTTTTACGCTGGTTGCCAAAAGGTACTCATAAATGGCGTAAATTTATAACACCTGATGAGTTATTTGATATGTTGTCAAATGCGGGATTAACTCCTGTAGATCGAAAGGGATTTGTTTTTAATCCCATTACGTGGAGTTGGAGAATTTCTGAACGAGACCTGAGTGTGAATTACGTTACAGCGAGTGTAAATTCCAACTAATTTATCGCAAGAAATCTTTATCAATCTAGGTTTTAAACGGATCAAAATCTGTTTAAAACTTAAGTATCCGAACTGAACGGTTCTTTTGCCAAGGATTGCAAATCAATTTTGATTGATATGTTGAAAACAGAGTTCTTTCTGTAAAAATCTTCAGTAATTTCCGCTAGAACATTTTTTCTAGTTTTCTCAGAGACTTAGAGTCCAAATGACACTCGTTACTATTCACCCGAGTTAGCGGGAATTGCTAAAAAATCTTATTTACCTATTTCTAACGTGTTTTTGTCATTTATTGTTAATATTTTAATAAGGGTTTTTCTCGTGCTTATTGAGTTTGAAAATTCAAATTTTATGTGCAAAAAAAAACATTTGCCTTAGCCTTGTTGCCGATACGTTTAATGACAGGGACGACACTCATATTTCCATTCTTGTGACTAATAAAAAGCTAAACAAATCAGGCTTGTTCATTCTACTGTCATTTATGGGTTAAATGCTTCAGAAAAAACTAATTTGCTTCTTTCATTGTTAGCAATGAAAGAAATTGTTGGAAATTCTCTTCCAATCAATGAATAAATTGCCCTTGGTTCCATTCCCTTGTGATCAGCAATGTCAGGATCAACCAAGTGTCTTCGAAATTATTTTAGAAAAGATGGAGTACGTTATCAATACGGATTTTCGGTTTCGCACCTCTGTGCACTTGAGGAGTGACTTTTGCGCAGCCTAGAGGGTGGATGCAAGTATGGTTCGAACGTATTAATCAATTCTTTAACTTTGGCTCGCTTCTTCAAGAGCCTAAAGTTATGTAGAAGTCGAGTACATGTTCTAGTTCTCTTTTTTTCAACAGCGGTTAAATTAAATTACATGCAGTTGAAGCCAGTATTTGACTGGTTTTCTAAATCGCTCCATGTTTTACTTCGGAAAGTTGGCCTGGTTCCTTTACGACATCTTTGTTCAGTTCGGATTTCGAAAGCAGGTTATTGAAAAAAAACACATATTATTAATTTTCTCACATAAGTTTGATCTTATGTGTGAGATAAAAGTCGAAAATAATTTTATGCTTCGGGCAAAACGCATGACACTGTATGTCGGTTTGATGAGATGAGTTTCTGAATTATTTTTTGTGGAAGTTGACGGTATTGCCTTGGAAGGCCATTTGAAGGATAATAAGTGGCGTATATTTCAGGGTTGTCATTGACGTTAAGTAATTTGAGACTCTGTTGCAAACAGGTTGCGTTGTTTTTTGACCAAAAGCAACTAAGATTTTTGTTTGACCCTTGCTATCTTTATAGTTTTCTCGGCACTGTTAATAAAGTCGACATCTGATAGTCACATTTGAGCGTCTTAAAGGTCTTCTTATAATCCTCAATCTTTAACGTGAAAGCAAATATGAAGTTGCATTTCTTGAACCGAAAATGGTCATAACCAATCTCTTAACACTGAGACTAAAGGAATATCAGCAGGAGGCATTGGATAGGATTTTAAGTTGTTAACATGAACCCATCTTAAAGGTTGTCCTTCCATGGATATCGGCGTTCCAATCCATTTTCGACAGGCAAACAAAAAGAGTACAAGGTGGAAATTTTCATAGCTATGACTAGCAAAGTTCAAGGGTGCTAGGCAGCTTTTCCATGTACTTATCCCTAATTCTTCGGTTAATTCACGAATAAGCGCACTTTCAGGTGTTTCTCCTGATTCAATTTTACCGCCAGGAAATTCCCAAAGTTCAGCTAAAAACTTTCCTGAAGGGCGTTGCGATAACAAAACACGACCATCTCGATCAATTAATGCGACGGCGGATACGAGCACGTTTTCTTTTTTCATCGTGATAATCTCGTTGTTTAGGATCGGTAGTCCGAATTTATTTTAATATATCCGCTCGTTAAGTCACATGTCCAAACTGTTGCGTCTCCATTACCTAGCCCTAGGTTTACGCTAAGCTTCAATTCTTGATTCTTCATGTAGCGAGCAATATCTTCTTCTTGATAGTTTGGAGCAATCCAGCCATTTTCAGCGATCAGAAAATCGCCAAACCAAATGCGCAGCAAATCTCTGTCTGCCTGTGCACCTGATTTCCCGATAGCCATTACAATTCGGCCCCAGTTTGGATCCTCTCCTGCAATGGCAGTTTTGACAAGCGGTGAATTTGCAATTGAAAAAGCATGAACGCGTGCTTCAAGGTCACTTTTTGCGCCGCATACCCGAATTTCAATGAATTTTGTTGCGCCTTCACCGTCACGCACAATTTGTTGTGCTAAACTTAACATTACTGAATTTAGCGCTGATTCGAATGCTGAATTGTTGCTGACATCAACGCCTGTAGTCCCTGTTGCAAACACCAATACTGTATCTGATGTTGAAGTGTCGCTGTCGACGGTGATACAATTAAAAGTCTTCCTGTTCAATCGATTGACAATCTTTTGGAGTTTTTTCTGAGGAACGAATGCATCAGTGAAGATATATGCCAACATTGTTGCCATATCAGGGGCAATCATTCCTGATCCTTTTGCAATGCCAGCTAAACTAATCTGACAATCATTGACAAGTATCGAGTTAGCAGCTCCTTTTGGGAAAGTATCCGTAGTCATTATGGCGTTAGCGGCGTCGTAAAGATTTGAAGGTTTTTGCTGCTTAATTAACGTATTAATTTTTGTTAAAATTCGATCATGAGGGAGGGGTTCGCCAATCACACCAGTTGACGAAGTGAACACACGATTTTCGGGGATTTTTGCACGTTTTGCGACAGCTGCACACAGTTTTTTGACTGATTGTTGACCACGTTTGCCTGTAAATGCATTCGCATTACCCGAATTGACAAGAATCGCGGCACCTGATGATGATTGAATGTCTATTTTTGATTGACAGTCCAAAACTGGAGCAGCGCGTGTTGCTGATTGAGAAAATACACCAGCAATTGACGTATTTGGACAAAAAGTTGCTAAAAAAACGTCAGGTCTTCCAATGTACTTTATATTCGCAGTAGTCGTTGAGAAAAGTGCTCCTTTAATTATTGGCATCACGGGGAATTGTCTTGGTGCTAGTGGTGACTTTTTTAAATGTTTAGTCATTTTGACAATAATTCCACTTTAGAAAGTACAGACGGATCAATACTGTTCATATCAGGCCGCAGTATCTCCGCTGAACTCATTAAATTTTGTATATGTTTTTCAATTTCCGCACGCTGAAGTTCACGCACGATGGTTTCACGAACGTCATCAAGTGACGGTGTTGGTTTAATACGTGTTTCATTTAAGCGAATAACGTGCCAACCAAATTGAGTTTGAACAGGTTCAGAAACCTCGCTTTTTTCAAGAGCCATTACTGCAGTTTCAAACTCTGGAACCATTTGACCGCGCCCAAACCAACCTAATGAACCACCATTGGGTCCTGATGGCCCTGTTGATCGTTCCTTTGCAAGTGTTTCAAACGTTATGCCAGCATTTAAATCAGAAATAACTTGTAACGCATCACTTTTAGATGTGAGCAAAATATGTGCGGCGTTGTATTCATTTTCGTTAGGTATATTGGAGTATTCCTGAGCATATTTAGTTTCAATTTCAGCATCTGGAATAGCGACATTGACTTTACCTTCAATGGCTTCTGCGGCCAATAAGGCCCGCCTGTTGTTTTGCAATGTTAATTCTATGGCAGTGCTTGGGTCTCCAACGTAGGACTGCGCCAGAACTTCCTGTTGAATTAACTCCATCAGTATACTTTCAAATAGTAAGGCTGGGGACAAATTTATATATTGCTCGGGCAAACTCAGATATGTAACAATCATATTTCCAAGTGTTATATTTTTTCCATTAATTGTTGCCATAACTGTTTGAGCAGATGGGTCGTCCTCCGCCTGTGTAGTAGTGACAAGACAGAAGAGAGTTACGAAGGTAAACAACAACGCTGTTAATTTTTTCATGAGTAAAGATTCCTTTGATGATGCGGCTGAACAGTTGACATGTTTCTAATGAATAATTACATCGCCAAAATTCTGTATAGCTTTAGTAAGTGATTAACTGCTAGGATATTTATGGATTGTTTGCTAAAGCGACAAGGCTAGCTTTCACGCGATAAGTCTAGTTCTGCTGGAGAGATAATGCTAGGACTTAACACATTCGCCAAAAGGATTTTTGGCACTCCTAATGATCGAAAAATCAAAGGTGTTCAGTCGGTGGTAGAGTCGATCAATGCCCTTGAGAAGGAGTTTGAAAGTCTCAGCGATCAAGAAATTATTGACAAAACGGAAAAACTACGAGGGCGTTTCGCTGATGGTTCAACGTTAGATGATTTGTTGATTGAAGCATTTGCCAATTGCCGAGAGGCAGCGAAACGTATGCTTGGTTTAAGAGCTTTTGACACACAACTCATAGGCGGGATTTTTCTGCATCAAGGTAATATTGCTGAAATGAAAACTGGGGAGGGGAAAACTCTTGTTGCGACATTTCCAGCATATCTAAATGCGCTTTCAGGCAAAAGTGTTCATATTGTTACTGTAAATGAATATTTGGCTAAACGCGACAGTGATTGGATGGGAAATGTTTACTCAGCTCTTGGGCTGACGACCGGATATAATCAAACAGCAAGCGGCGAAGAAGAGAAGAAATCAGCTTATAGTTGTGATATTGTCTACGGGACAAACAATGAATTTGGGTTTGATTATCTTCGGGATAATATGAAAGCAGATTTGCAATATGTTTTGCAAAAGGATCATGCTTTTGCTATCGTTGATGAGGTTGATTCGATTTTAATTGATGAAGCACGAACGCCATTAATTATTTCAGGTCCCGCACAGGATCGATTGGAACTTTATCAGGTAATCGATACGGTCATTCCAGATTTATCACAAGAGCATTTTGAACTGGATGAAAAGCAGCGCAGTGTTGCACTCACTGATGCTGGCAATGAATTTTTGGAAGAACAGCTTCATCAACAAGGGCTTCTTGATGAACGGCAGTCACTTTATGATCCCGAAAGTACAACATTAGTGCATCATATTAACCAAGGTTTAAGGGCACACAAGCTCTTTTCAAGGGATAAAGACTATATTGTACGTAAAAAAGAAATTGTGCTTATTGATGAGTTTACTGGACGTATGATGCCCGGGCGCCGGTTGTCGGAAGGGCTTCATCAAGCAATTGAAGCCAAGGAAGGAGTGGATATTCAGCCGGAGAATGTGACTCTCGCAAGTGTTACTTTTCAAAACTACTTTAGATTATACGATAAGTTATCAGGAATGACGGGGACTGCGGCAACTGAGGCGGAAGAATTTCAAGAAATTTATGGTTTGGGAGTTGTAGAAGTACCAACAAATAAACCGATTATTCGAATTGATGATGATGATAAAGTTTATAGGACTGTCGAAGAAAAGTACGATGCGATCGTAAATGAAATAATGCAAGCGAATGCGGGTGGTCAACCAGTATTGGTTGGAACGACATCTATCGAAAAGTCAACGGTCTTAAGTAAGTTGCTTAAAAAAAATCGCATTAAGCATAATGTGTTGAACGCTTTGCATCATGAGTTGGAAGCTCAGATAATTGCAGATGCTGGAAAATTCGGTGCGGTAACGATTGCCACCAATATGGCCGGGCGCGGGACGGATATCCAGCTTGGTGGTAACGTAGAAATGAATGTTGTAACGGCACTTGCCGAGAATCCTGAGGCAGATCCTCTGGCGATCAGAGAAGAAGAAGAAATACGACATGCTGAGGAGAACAGGCAGGTCATTGATGCAGGTGGATTATTTGTATTAGCTTCTGAGCGGCATGAAAGTAGACGGATAGATAATCAGTTACGCGGACGCTCTGGTCGCCAAGGTGATCCCGGACGTACGGCGTTTTATCTCAGTTTAGAAGACGATCTGATGCGGATATTTGGTTCAGACCGTCTTGATAAAATTCTTAATAGAATCGGTATGGCAGAAGGAGAAGCCATCGTTCATCCGTGGGTTAATAAATCTCTGGAACGCGCCCAAGCAAAAGTTGAGGGCCGAAATTTTGACATGCGGAAGCAAATTTTAAAGTTTGATGATGTTATGAATGATCAACGTAAATTGATATTCGGCCAACGTCGTGAAATTATGGAAGATGAGTCTGTTTCTGACACCTGTATGGATATGCGGCACCAGAGTATTGAAGATATGGTTCATCGTCATTTTCCTCCAGACACTTACGCTGAGCAATGGGATATTGAAGGTCTACAGAATGATATTAGGAAAATTCTGGGGATTGATGTTCCCGTAACGGATTGGGTGAATGAGGACGATATCGCAGATGACGTTATTATTGAACGTTTAATTGAGGCAAGTGACTCACTCATGAGCAAAAAAGAGACTGATTTTGGTTCAAGCGTTATGCGTCTCATTGAAAAACAATTGTTGCTTCAAACGATTGATACGAAGTGGCGAGAGCATCTTTTGACTTTAGAGCATCTACGATCAGTCATTGGTTTTCGTGGTTACGCGCAACGTGATCCATTAAATGAATATAAAAGCGAGAGCTTCCAACTTTTTGAGAATATGCTGGAAGGGTTGCGTACGAATGTCACAACGCTCTTGGCGCATGTTCGGCCAGTCGAGGAGGAAAGTTTAGCGCAGGTGCGTGTAGAAGCGAATGGAAGGGGAGACTTATCTTCAAGATTGGCACAAAACTTACCGGGTTCGCAAAAAAAAAAGGGTTCTATGACTTTTGATGAGAATGATAGATCAACCTGGGGTAATCCTAGACGAAATCAGAAGTGTCCGTGCGGCTCTGGGTTAAAGTTCAAGCACTGTCATGGGCGTGTTCAATAATTTGAGAGATATTAGTGAGAATTATTGAAGGATGTGAAGGGCTATTTTGTTGCGGTGATTTTTTGAATCAATAGTCATAATTCATTTGTTTCAAGTTATTTCTGCGGCTTTGCCAGCATGCGCGGTTTCTACCTCGGTCATGGGATTGTATTCCTTTTACCTCATTGACTTTGTGTAGTTTGATCAACTATTTTTAGTCTCATTAGCCCCGACAGACTTCAGCTGCTGATAGCGCATGTCTTTATCACGTTTGCTCTCCGCAGCTTATTGATTGATCATGTGCCATTCAATTTCTACGCGCTTTTTCAAAAAGTATGGGATCGTCAGAAGTACATCCTTTTATGTATGGGAAGCGATGCGTTTCCTCTTCCGACATAATCAGGTCGACAACGGGTGGGATGATGCCTACACCTTATCAGGGAGCGGGAAAAGCTTAAACCAAGGTTATACTTCAAGCGCTCCTTGATACACTCACACACTCCCATTCATCCTTTAACATCACTTTTTTAATTCGAGAGTTGTCGTGCCTGCTGGGTACGTGTATTTCTTTTTAAAGTGGGAGATTGAATTTTGAAGGATGTCATTAGAGATCAAAACCGTATTATTGTCACGGGACACTCCAAAAGAAACCAAAAACCGCACAACCAACTTTAATGTAAAAACTATGCAAAAATAATTAAGATAAGATTGTCGCGGTTTAACAGTTTGTTATCTGATTTTGCAGACGGCATTAGCGGTCTTAAAATATAAATAGCCCTTGAAGTTTTTTAAAGTACTTATGGTCTTTTGCCCGATGGGCGTGGACCTATGTCTAAAAAATATCTTACTGAACCAATTACAGGAGCGTATGAGTGATAGTTGATTACTATCAGTGGAAGTTTACAGATCTTATGTCGTACTTTGTTTTGTTGGAACCGATTTAACTGTTGTGTTAAAATCATCAAGACGGTAGCAAGACATATGACCATCAAGAGTACTTGTGGGTATTTTAACTTGATACACTCTTGATGTTATTGAGGTTAGAAAATACATTCATGGTGATAGCAAAAATCTGATATGTTTGCTATAAACATCATATTGGCCGTAAGAAATCATGCAGGTAACCTAAGTTACTCTGATATCATTCTTTGTTAATAAACAAATAATATAGAAGCTTAAATTTGGCCTATCCTCGCCAAAAAGATTTCATCGTTGAAAAAAAATTGTTCGTTTCGGGATTATTATCTGAACTTATTTCTTCAAACTCTTCCAGCAATTCCTTTTGTCGTGCTGTTAGATTTACCGGTGTTTCAACAGCAAGTTCAAGAAACATATCGCCCTGTTCACCGCTGCGTAAAGCTGGCATGCCTTTCGTACGTAATCGCATTTGTCGTCCGGATTGGCTTCCGCCTGGTATTTGTACACGGGTACGGCCGCCGTCAATTGTCGGCACTTCAATCGAGCCGCCCAAGGCCGCTTTAGTCATGCTAACTGGTACGCGGCAATATAAATTCGTACCATCACGTATGAAGAGATCATGTTCTTTGATTTGGATAAAGATATAAAGATCTCCGGCTGGTCCACCGCGTGTTCCTGCCTCACCTTTGCCAGCTATGCGAATCCGTGAACCCGTATCAACTCCGGCTGGTATGTTAACTTCAAGGGCAATTTCTTTTTGTATGCGCCCGCTACCTTGGCAAACTTTACAAGGGTTTTTGATTATTTGTCCAGTTCCTCGGCAGGTTGGGCAAGTACGCTCTACAGTAAAAAATCCCTGACTTGCACGTACTTTTCCGCGGCCCGAGCATGTCGGGCAGGTTGTTGGTGGCGAGTTATCTTCAGAGCCAGAACCGAAGCAACTACTGCAGGTCACCAAGGTTGGAACTTTCAACGAAGGCTTAAGACCAGAATAAGATTCTTCCAATGTAATCGATAAATCGTAACGTAAGTCTGAACCACGGGTGGCAGAACGTGATCCACTACTGCGGCCACCCATGAAGTCGCCGAATAGATCATCAAATACATCAGAAAACGTGCTGGAAAATCCGTCCGATTGCCGACCTGCGCCCATACCGGCTTCAAATGCTGCGTGACCAAATTGATCATAAGCAGCTTTTTTTTCTCGATCCTTTAAAACCTCGTAAGCTTCATTAACCTCTTTAAATTTTGCTTCTGCATTACTTTTGTCAGTATTTCGATCCGGGTGAAGCTGTTTCGCTTTTGTCCGAAATGCTTTTTTGATTTCATCAGCGTTAGCGTTCCTTGATACGCCTAGAACATCATAATAATCGCGTTTTGACATGTAGGGACGCTCCTAATGAAATCAATTAGGCCGGTACAAAGTGAACCGGCCTAATTGAGATTCATGTTTGATAAACTACGACTTTTTGTCGTCACTTAAGTCCTCAAACTCTGCATCTACGACTTCATCATTACTATTCTTTGCCATGTCAGCATCGCCTTGATTAGCATCAGCCTCGGCTTCAGCCTCTTGCGTTGCTTTATAAATCGCCTCACCGAGTTTCATTGACGCTTCGGTTAAATTTTGAATCCCTGCACGGATTTTCTCAGCACTTGCTTCTTCTTTTTCAAGCTCTTCTTTTAGTGCGGCAGTTGCAAGTTCAATCGCTTCAACTGTTGTTGGGTCGACTTTATCTCCATGTTCTTCCAATGATTTTTCAGTAGAGTGAATAAAGGATTCGGCTTGGTTTCTAACCTCAACAAGTTCACGACGTTCCTTATCGGCTTCAGCATTTTCTTCAGCATCCTTAACCATTTGCTCGATATCTTCTTCTGATAAACCACCAGATGCTTGGATAGTGATTTTTTGTTCTTTTCCTGTTCCTTTGTCTTTTGCTGACACGGAAACAATACCATTTGCGTCAATGTCAAACGTAACTTCGATTTGCGGTATGCCACGCGGGGCTGGAGGAATATTCTCCAGATTAAAGTTGGCAAGCATTTTGTTATCAACCGACATTTCGCGTTCGCCTTGGAAAACACGGATTGTAACGGCGTTTTGATTGTCATCGGCCGTCGAAAATACTTGAGATTTTTTGGTTGGAATTGTCGTATTACGATCAATAAGTCGTGTGAAGACCCCGCCAAGTGTTTCAATGCCGAGGGATAGTGGTGTCACGTCAAGAAGAACAACATCTTTAACATCACCTTGGAGCACACCAGCTTGAATAGCTGCACCCATCGCCACAACTTCGTCTGGATTAACACCTTTATGTGGTTCTTTCTTAAAAAAGTTTGTTACTTCTTCGACGACCTTTGGCATTCGGGTCATACCGCCGACTAGAACAACTTCATTCACATCTGAGGGAGATAAACCTGCGTCTTTCAGTGCGGCCTTGCATGGATTGAATGATTTTTTTATTAAATCACTCACAAGACTTTCGAGCGTTGCACGCGTTAGTTTAATAACCATGTGCAACGGCTGTCCGCCGTTTGGATCCATCGAAATGAAGGGTTGATTAATTTCTGTTTGTGCAGAACTTGAGAGTTCAATTTTGGCTTTTTCCGCAGCTTCTTTCAGGCGTTGTAGCGCCATCTTATCTTGAAGAAGATCAACGCCATTTTCTTTTTTGAATTCATCAGCGAGATGATTGACAATGCGCATGTCAAAATCTTCACCGCCTAAATATGTATCCCCGTTGGTGGACTTAACTTCAAACAATCCATCGTCAATTTCTAAGATTGTTACGTCAAAAGTTCCGCCGCCAAGATCATAAACTGCTATTGTATGCGACTCGGTTTTGTCGAGGCCGTATGCTAAAGCTGCTGCAGTTGGCTCGTTGATTATCCTTAAGACTTCAAGTCCGGCGATTTTTCCTGCGTCTTTGGTTGCTTGGCGCTGCGCATCATTAAAGTAAGCCGGGACGGTAATTACCGCTTCAGACACATCCTCGCCAAGATAGCTTTCAGCTGTTTCCTTCATTTTTCCTAAAATGAAAGCACTAATTTGGCTCGGAGAGTAATTTTCATCCTTTGCCTTTACCCACGCATCACCATTGCCGTCATCAACGACGGAATAGGACAAGTTTTTCTTATCTTTACTGAGGTCTTTATCTTTGAACCGGCGACCGATAAGCCGTTTGACACCGAAAATAGTATTTTCTGGGTTGGTAACTGCTTGGCGTTTTGCTGGTTGACCGACAAGGCGTTCGTTGTCTGTAAAAGCAACAATTGATGGAGTTGTGCGCGCTCCTTCTGCGTTTTCAATAACTTTTGGTTGCGACCCGTCCATGATCGCCACACAACTATTTGTTGTTCCGAGGTCGATTCCAATAACTTTTCCCATTTCTTTACCCCTTTTTTTCAGGCGATGACACGAAACGAAGCCCCTTACGACACTTCTTGATCTTGAAATTTGTGATAAATGCTCACTATTTTTAACTTAATTGGGCGATATATAGGAATCACTTGTTGCTCGTTCAACCACACGGAGCTTCATTTTTATTTTTAAAAGCTATTGAACTTAATTTATAGATTTGTTGCGGAATGATATGAAGATTGAAATACGTGGATTTATAGTTCATAAGAAATATTTGGATAGTGCACAGCAGCAGCAGCAGCTTTCCGCACTTCGAAAAGTCATATCTCAGGTACCTTTGTTTTGCCCGAACACACCTTATGATAAGCCGATGAGCGTAAAGATGACATCTGCTGGTCGGTATGGGTGGTTTTCGGATCGGAAGGGATATTGTTATATTCGACGACATCCGTCTGGGCAGAATTGGCCAGACATTCCTGAGAGTATTTTGCGTGTTTGGTCGAAATTAGTTGATGTCAAAAAGAAACCAGACTGTTGCTTGATAAACTTTTATGGAAAAGATGCTAGAATGGGAATGCATCAAGATCGTGATGAAGCTGACTTCTCTTGGCCTGTTTTGTCAATATCACTTGGAGATGATTGTCTTTTTCGTATGGGTAATTCAACTAGAGGTGGTTCGACGGAGTCTCTTTGGTTACAAAGTGGTGATGTTGTATTGATGTCTGGTGATGCAAGATTAAAATATCATGGTGTTGACCGAATTCGGTTTGGGTCTTCACGATTATTACCGAAGGGAGGACGCATCAATTTAACGTTGCGTGTCGTTGATTAGAAAATTTGATCTGATTTATTGTTTAGGGCAAAAGAAGCGATAAAAATATTAAGGTGCTAAGTGAATAGATCAGGTAACTATTCAGGTGCGAATCAGTCTACAGACAGTGATTAATTTATAATAATATGCAGTATATAGCTGCCTTATTTCGTTAAGTTTAATTTCGGCCCAAGAGTAATTGAGAATAAACAAATAAAATAATTCAATGTGGTATACTGGATATCAAAATTACTATGTTTAGTACTTAAATAGTGTCTGTTAAAAAACCCCCCTTTTTTGACGCCCGCCCGAGACGAATGTGAATTTTTTTCATCGCAATATCAAATTTATTGGGGAATTTTACCGCATAATTGCCGATTACCCGATGTCCGGTGGCCTCATCAGGCCGACATTTCCGCCAAAATGACGCAGCAGACAGACCCCGCCTGTCCGGTCAGAAGACTGTTTTTTTTGAATTGATGATTAAGCAGCGCGAC
>JAPORV010000273.1 GCA_026710055.1 Aestuariivita sp. | reverse complement strand
TAAAAACCATTGACGTGACTTTGGCAGTTTCTCTGACAACAGGACTAAGCACCCCGTTTGTGAATAAAATCCAACAACCATAGAGCAATCCAAATAATGCATAAAGATAGGCGGCATAAGCAAAGAAAAAGGCAAGCCAACTCTCCGCCGATACAACTTCATTATTAATTCTTAGATCAAAGTTAATTCCAATGAGAATGCAAATAATGATGGCAAAGGTAGACCAAATGATGATGCTACCAGAACGATCAAGATCCTTCAGCTTGCGATATGCCGCCAGCATGATCGCGCCACCCGCCCCTAATGCAGCGGCAGGGGTGGGATTAGTAATACCACCAAGAATTGAACCTAACACTGCAATAATTAAAACCAACGGCGGGAATACAACACGGATGAGGTCATTCCGTGCCATTCGAAAAACGGCCTCTTTACAACCAAAAATTGCCAACCCAATCGGCAAGAAAAGCAACAACCACTTTATCCCCGGGGTCATCTGCGGACTGATCAAAATAATATCTACCAGCAGCATAGTAATGAGACCGACCGCTCCAATTAATAACGGTTGAGGATCGCTGGAAGGAGATACACCATATGCTGTTGTCAACAATAATGATAACAAAACTACCATAACCGCAACGCCAATTCCAATTGGTGCAATTTCAGCAAGACGCTCCTCTACTGCCTGACTTAACTCTTCTTCACTCAAAGGTTGACTTTGCGCTACACCACCTGCCTCATCAATTTTAGCCTGTTCGGCAAGTGCCAGACCCCAGGCCTCCTGTCCGTGCAAATCAATCATTGAAGACTGACACTCATCGGAAACATTCGTCCGTAAACTCGCTGTTTCTCCTGCATCCGAAAATGAAGAAACCGTTAAATCTTGACTGCCGATTACATTATAGTTGACTAAAAGGCCTGCAAATCCAACGATTAAAACTGGCGCTCCAATAAACCAAGTAAATGCTTCACTACGTGTAATTGGTTCGGCATTTGTAGTCCCGAGTTCGACAGCTGGTGCCTTTGAAGGGTTGAGTAAAGCAAAACCAAACGCATAAAGGGAATAAAGCAAAGCCAGTAAAACTCCCGGCAATAATGCAGCTTGAAATAACGTGCCAACTGAGACTACTGCAGGCTCTCCCAGATATGTCAGTGCATCAGTGCACCCTGCCGCTTGTGCTCGAGCTTCTTGTGCAGTTGAATAAAGATCACCCGCTAGGGTACCAAGCAATACAATAACAATAGAAGGGGGAATAATCTGACCAAGGGTACCAGACGCTGCAATGACGCCGGTTGCCAACTCAGGCGAGTAATTATTGCGTAACATCGTGGGAAGTGCCAATAAACCCATGGTCACAACGGTCGCACCAACAATACCAGTAGATGCCGCCAAAAACGCTCCAACAACGACAATTGACACCGCCAAACCGCCCGGCAATGGACCAAAAACACGTGCCATCGTGGTTAATAGATCATTTGCAATCCTTGAACGTTCCAACGTAATTCCCATCAGAACAAACATTAGGACTGCTAAGAGCGTTTCAATTGAAGCGCCTGCTAAAACACGCTCATTAATCCTATTGACAACAAAGGAAACATTGCGGTCTAACGCAACCTCCCACCCATTAGGAAACACTGGAACACCAATTCTTGGCAAATCAGGATATCGAAAAACAGAGATGTCTGATATTTTAACACCTGCGACAATCAGTTCTCTATAGGCATCACTTGATGTGTCAATCGCTTGATGAATTAATAACCCTGAACTATCTAATAAAGAAATAATCACAAAGGAAATAATGCCAGCGCCACCAATAGCGAATGCAACAGGAAACCCCGACAGAATTCCACAAAATAAACAAACAAAGACGATGATCAGACCAATTTCAATTCCGTCAAGACCTAGCAACATAAGTTAATATTCCCAACAGTTTTAGTGCTGGCCAATCTGATTAGGTAAATCTTCATCAAGACTATCCTCATCAAGAAACTTTTTCTCACTTTTCTCACCCTCACGCCACTCACAAAATGATCTGAAGAAAAATGCAACTGCATGGATAAACATCATAGCAGCAAAAACGCATAAAAGCACCTTAAATAAGAAATAACCGTTAAACCCGTTAGGACTAAACCCAATCGTTTCAACATTCCACCTCAATGCTTGGGATTTCGTAAGAAGCCTATCTAATGTATCAGAAGCTGATGGCTTAGGAACAATTAAGTGCCGCCAGAGAAAAAACCATCCGTACAGCCAAATAATAATAGCCATGGGTGCCATAAAAAACAGGCATCCCATCATATCAATAATTTTCTTTGTTTTGAATCTAACGTTTGAATAAATCAGGTCTACCCGCACATGGCCACCTTGCACAAACGTGTATGTGCAACAAAGCGAGATAACAATGGCGTTGTAGAGCTTCAATTCTTCAGCAAACCAACTAATATCAAACTGCAACGGAATACCAAAACCGACCGAAATATCGGGGCGAGCAAAAATGCGTTGCATAAAAATAATAATGATTTGCTGAATAACCATTAACAAACCGGCCCATGCAAAAAAACGACCGGTGACATTCGCAAACCCTTCTAAGCCGCGTACGACGCTCCAAAGAAACACACGGTTCCAAATCCCAATCAAAAATATAATCAAAACCGTTGTGATAACGACAAAAAACAGCTCAAAAGATGCGCCGTAATAAACAAAACGCATAATCGCTTGCTTATCAGACCAATCTAGCCAAAGTGATGGATTCGAAATGGCACTAGCAAGATGCAGAAAAACTAAGCCAAATTGACCCAATAGCCAAAGGAAGCTGTCAAGAAATACGCCAAAAGCTGAACTGTCAAGATCGCTTTCTTCCATTTCAACTCCCTTGCTGCAAAAAATAGGCAGGTGCTAGACTGAACCTGCGGCATCAAGGATCATTCACTTTCTCGTAAAGTAAATGTCTGGAGGATCAGCTCGATACAACTGATCCTCCAAAATTATTTCAGACAATATGTGCGCGAATTAACCCATCACGCGATCACGTTGGCTAACATAAGCGGTTGAAGACTGCTTCAACCAGCCTGATGATGATCGCATGGATGCCATCACACTGTCATAAATCTTTTTGAATAGCTCATCACCCATCGATTCTTCAAGAACTTCATTGGAAGCAGCGCCAAACGCATCCCAAACACTATCCGGGAAAGAAAGCACCTTTACTCCTGAAGCTTGCAGGCGTTGTAAAGCTGCACCATTATTCGCAAGAAATTGAGAAAGGTTCCACTGATGGCCTTCACCAGCAGCAATTTCAATAATTTTTTTGTGTGCAGGACTCAAACTTTCAAATACCTCGCGATTAGTCGCTAATGAAAGCGCAGCGCCTGGTTCATGAAAGCCCGCTGTATAATAAGTTTTTGTGATTTCTTGAAAACCTGCTTTCTCATCTGCCCAAGGACCAATCCATTCAGTGCCGTCAAGACCACCTGATGCCAACTGTTGGTAAACTTCAGCACCAGGGACATTCTGGACTGATGCGCCTAGTTTACCCAAAGCCTTACCGCCTAATCCCGGCATCCGGAACTTAAGACCATTAAAATCTTCTGGACCATTAATTTCTTTGCGGAACCAGCCACCAGCTTGTGCACCAGTATTCCCCGCAATAAATGACTTCAATCCGAATATTTGACCAAGCTCATCATGTAAATCATGGCCACCATCCTGATAGTACCAATTGACCAGTTCTTGAGCCGTCATACCGAATGGTACTGAAGTAAAGAATGCATAACCTGGATGCTGCCCGACGAAGTAATAATCAGCAGCATGATACATGTCGGCTTGACCAGAGGTTACAGCATCAAATACTTCAAATGCACCAACTAATTCGCCAGCGGCTTTGAGATCAATAGTCAGCGAACCATCCGACATTTCGGTAATGCTATTTGCTGCGCGATCAGCAGCATCATGCACACCTGCAAGCCCACGCCCCCAACTAGTCACAAGCGTTAAGGTACGCTTACCTTGAGCATAAGCAGGGGCAGCAAGTGGGACAGCTGCAACAGCAGCACCGCCTAACGCACCAGATTTTAAGAATTTACGACGATCCATAAGAATTTTCCTCCCATATGTTAAATGTAATTTTTCGTTAAAATTATACTAGTAGATATGCTTTTAATACTTTATGCGTTATTGTGAATACCAACTATTGCGTAGAAAACTTACTTTTTCAAAAAAATCACATAATAATATAGCAAACAATAAAACAATCCATTCACTATTCAACAACCAGGCTGCAATGTCAATTGAGAACATATTATTTACAAACAACTCATCAACATCTACTGACATCTAGCTGCTCATTGTCTTCGACATAATTCAACGAGTTATTCTATGGGGAAGCTAAGCGCGATTTTTTCACTGAACTATGTCCAAAAACTGTCGCTACTGGCAACAATCCCGATAATTCTTGCCACCGCATCTATTTCGGTTTTTGTGACCTATCAATCTCGTGCTGTGGCTGAACAAGAAATTAAAGCACTTGAAATACAACTCATTGAAGCAAAAAAAGCTGAATTGAAGAATTATGTTACGCAAGCCAAGAATGGATTCTACTTTATTTATAGCGAAGTCCTATCTGATGACTTACTTGCAAAAGAAAAAGTATCCCAAATTCTGTCAGCGATGATCTATGGAAGTGATGGATCATTTTTTGTTTACGACTATGATGGACAAAACCTTGTCAATCCCCTTCACTTAGACATGGTTGGCAGAACGTGGACTGGATTAACAGATAGTACTGGAAAGCCAGTCGTCGATGAATTAATCCGATTGGCCCGTGAAGGGTCGGGCTACCATCAATTTTTATGGGAAAAGCCGTCTACAGGCAAAGAGACACAGTTAATCGCATATGTTGTTGGTTTACAAGACTGGCGTTGGGTAATCGGCACGGGGATGTTCATTGATGATATTCTGGCGACAGTCGCTACCCAACGCGCTGAAGTAGAAATGCGTGTTGGCAGAACATTTCTTTATATCGGCTCAATTACACTTATTGCGTTATTAAGTGTGTTTTTCTCGGGAATGATGTTAAATATCCGTGAACGACGTCTTGCCGATGCGAAACTGAAGGAACTTTCTCAGCGTGTTTTTGATGCTCAAGAAGAAGAACGGAGCCGTGTAGCACGTGAATTACATGACGGTATTAGCCAAATTCTTGTTGGCATTCGTTACACTCTTGATAACACACGCCGTCGGTTCCACCGTGGCGAACGAGACATTGAAGACTCCCTATCTCAAGGAATCAATAATCTTGGTCAGGCGATTAACGAGGTACGTCGAATCAGCAGAGACCTACGTCCTGGAATTTTGGATGACCTTGGTTTAGGTCCCGCCATTAAATCATTGATGGACGACTTTAGCGTCCGTACAGGAATATTAACAAATTTCAGTTCAGCCGTATTTCATAATCGCCTTGATGAAGAATCAAAAATTGCACTTTATCGCATTGCACAAGAAGCACTTACGAATATTGAGCGTCATTCTGGCGCGAATAAAGTCAATGTAGATTTACGCGGGCACACGAAAGGCGTAACACTTCGAATTGTCGATAATGGACGAGGCATCCCAAATGATCGAAAATCTTCGAATGAAGGGTTAGGACTTCGAAACATGCAAGAGCGTATTGAACAGTTGAATGGAACATTATCAATCTCCTCCTCACGCTCTACGACCCAACAACTCGGTGAAACAGTTATTGAAGCCAATTTACCGCTAACCCACATGCTATTAGCAGATGAACATGTAGTGTCAGAAAAAGTAGCGTCCGCATGACCGAGAAAATCCGTGTTATGATCGTTGATGACCATCCGATGGTTGCTAGAGGTATTCAATCTATACTGGAAACCTACGACGATATCTTCATCGTTGGAACATTAAAAAATGGTCAACAAGCAATTTTACAAGTTGAGGCTTTGCAACCTGACGTCATTTTAATGGATTTAAACATGCCAAAGTTAGGGGGTCTTTCAGCAACTGAAATCTTACTTGAGCGCTTTCCCAATTTACGCATTCTCGTTCTATCAATACACGACAATCCAGAGTACATTTCAAGTGCGCTTAATCACGGTGCAATGGGTTATGTACTTAAGGATGTTCCAACAGACGAAATCAAACTCGCTATTGATACTGTCATGCGCGATAAGCGTTATTTATGTACAGGTGCTGAAGGATCCCTAAACCCAACTGTTGATGAATCGCGTCGGACATTAACAGGGCGCGAACAAACAATTCTATTGCAGTTAGCACAAGGAAAATCAAACAAAGAAGTTGCAAATGCTCTCCAAATCTCTGTCCGTACTGTAGAAACACACAGAAAAAACCTGAAAAGAAAACTTGGGATTTATTCAACGGCTGGTTTAACACGATACGCCTTGGATTATGGCGTTTTGCAGGGTACAGGGACAAACCTTTGAACTTACTTAACCGGTTTCTTGATATGACCATCAATTTGTTTGAAATCAATTGTGTAGTCTTATGCCGTCAAAGCATATCGAAAATTATGGGCGGGAAATAAACCATGGCCGATATGCACAACTTTTGCTTTAACAGAATTTATCATTGACGATTTCAATTCACATCAATATCGTTCTGGAATATATTAGGTTGATATATTTGCAGGTAAGGTCAAAGCGAGCATCGTAAGGCAGCCAAATAGGAACATGAAACGGTAACTTGAACTGATAGTCCATTCATGCGCCTCCGTTTTTATCCAAGGCTTTTTTTAACCCTGATTTCACTGGAGCGAAAACAATGACCAAGGAAATAACTGGTGCAAAAATGGTTGTTCAGGCTCTGAGAGATCAAGGCGTAGACACTATTTTCGGTTATCCTGGTGGCGCCGTTCTTCCAATTTATGACGAAATTTTCCTGCAAAATTACATTCGGCATATTCTCGTTCGACATGAGCAAGGTGCTGTTCATGCAGCGGAAGGCTACGCGAGATCGACGGGCAAACCGGGTGTTGTACTGGTTACATCAGGACCTGGCGCTACAAATGCAGTAACCGGTTTGACCGATGCCTTGATGGATTCAATCCCCATCGTGGTCATTACTGGTCAAGTACCAACATTCATGATTGGATCAGACGCATTTCAAGAAGCGGATACTGTTGGCATTACCCGACCCTGTACGAAGCACAACTGGTTGATTAAAGAGACTGACAAACTATCCGAAACGCTACATGAGGCATTTCACGTTGCGATCTCTGGTCGTCCGGGCCCTGTTCTTGTTGACATCCCAAAAGATGTACAATTTGCTAATGGTAATTATCGAAAACCTCACACAATTCGATCAAATTATCAACCGACAGTAAAAGGTGGTTTAGACGAAATTACAGAATTAGTCACCGCGATAGAACAAGCCCGGAAACCGCTATTCTATACTGGTGGTGGTGTTATCAACTCTGGACTGGGTGCCAGTAAAATTCTACGTAAATTAGTTCATGCAACTGGATTTCCAATTACCTCAACACTTATGGGACTTGGTGCATATCCGGCATCAGGTAAGAATTGGCTTGGTATGCTCGGAATGCATGGGCTTTATGAAGCCAATATGGCAATGCATGATTGTGACTTAATGATTAATGTTGGTGCACGCTTTGATGATCGTATTACTGGAAGAATTGACGCGTTTAGTCCAAACTCCAAGAAAGCACATATAGATATTGATCCCTCATCAATCAATAAAGTTATTCGGGTAGATATTCCAATTGTTGGTGATGTAGCCAATGTCTTAAAGCAAGTCATGTCAGTTTGGAAATCGCGCGGATCAAAGATTGATGCAAAAAACATTCGCCGCTGGTGGGATCAAATTAACATGTGGCGAAAGATAGACTGTCTTTCCTTCAAATCAACGACTGATATCATTAAACCGCAGTACGCGCTTCAACGATTAGAAGCACTTACAAGAGATCGAAAAGATCGCTTTATTTGTACTGAGGTGGGTCAACATCAAATGTGGGCTGCTCAGTATATGATGTTCAACGAACCAAATCATTGGATGACATCTGGCGGTCTCGGAACAATGGGATACGGTTTTCCGGCATCAATCGGCGTTCAAATTGCACATCCCGACGCTCTTGTTATTAATGTCGCTGGCGAAGCAAGTTGGTTGATGAATGTTCAAGAATTAGGCACTGCCGTGCAATACCGGCTGCCAGTTAAGCAGTTCATCCTGAACAATGAACGCCTTGGCATGGTTCGGCAATGGCAAGAATTACTACATGGAGAGCGATATTCACAAAGCTGGTCAGAAGCATTACCAGATTTTGTGAAATTGGCTGAAGCTTTTGGTGCGAAAGGTATTTTTTGCAAAAATCCAAGTGATCTTGATGATGCGATCCTTGAAATGTTGAATCATAAGGGTCCTGTTATTTTTGATTGTGTAGTAGAAAAACATGAAAACTGTTTTCCAATGATTCCCTCTGGGAAACCACATAATGAAATGCTACTTGGAGAGGAAAAAGCATCCAATATTATTGATGCAAGTGGCTCAGTTTTAGTCTAGCTTTGATGGTAACTTAGAGACGAACACGAAACGGACGAAAATAGATTCCACCTATCACGCAAAGATAATTTCTGTGGTGTAATGTCTTGAAGTTATCACTCCGATTTTCGTTAAAATGTTTTTGGTACAAAAGCACGGCCTAAAATTTACCTCAACGCAGATCAATCATGAATAATTGAATAAGCGCTGCAGCCTGCGAACCGTACGTAATCAGTAATCCAAGTCATGAATTTTTTGTTGCTAGCAACCAAATAATAGAAAACAATACATGAAAAACTTCGCACTATTGAATGATTAATATCTATTTCCTGATATGGATTGACTGGTTGATTTATGTGGCTCATATGTCATCGTATGCCTCTACACGCGATCATGATGGACAAAGGATGCAGACAGCTTTTTCGACGGTGGATCGCTCTGATATCCGCGGGTTGGTTACCGCCAGACGTCACTTCCGTCGTGGAGCTACCTCTCTCTAGTAGCGCAGGTCAACAAGCCTCAAGAGGCTGTGCTGCATAGTATAAACGAAGGTTCACCTTTCGGGCTGTCTGCATCCTTTGTCCGTCATGACGTTGTGTCTCTCCTATATTTTAGGCCAGCGCTCGGCTGGCATGGGGTCGGTCGGCGACTTCACAGACAATCGCCCAGATGAAGCCCACAAGTTCCTGCACCACCGCGGTGGTGACCTTGCAGGGATGCTTGTTGGTGATGCTGAACCGGCGGTAGCGGC
>JAPORV010000354.1 GCA_026710055.1 Aestuariivita sp. | reverse complement strand
TGTCTCTTCCATGAGAGCGTTCGGAGGTTGGAGGCATGAGTTGTGTCTCCCTGATCACGCATCATGACATCAAACTGAAGGAGCGATGGGACCTTTTGATGAAACACCGCCAGCGCCGACAGGAGGCCATCTTTTAAGGTGATGGACCGGGTACGACGCTCATCGGGAAGCGCTGCAAAGGAGGTGCCCACACTCTTGAGCAACCCTGGCATTGATGGATACTTTCGGAAGGACTGTTTCATGAACCTGCTCGCTTTTTATGATTGTTGCGAACATTCTAACATATTCAACTCAAAAGTTACCGAAGAATTTTTTCATCGATTTTTGTAAGCAATTGAAATAATTGAATAAAAAAATTAGCAGGAATTGCTGCAATTTCAATAGACCTGAAGTAAGTTCAAACCCCAAAAACCAAAGATTACTGTGGAATGTCGCTTTCAATACCATCTACATAGAAGTTCATTCCAAGTAAGGTACCGTCATCAGCTATTTCGCCATCTTTAAGCCATTCTGATCCATCTTGCCGAAATATCGGGCCAGTGAACGGATGATGCTCACCGCTAGAAATCGCAGCGATCAGAGCCTTCGCCTCCTCTTGAACATCAGAAGGTATCTTGTCTGACATGGTTCCAATCGTTACCATTCCTGCGCCAATACCATCCCACGTATCCCCACTTGTCCAAGTGCCATCAATGACTGCGCTTGTTCGTTCGATATAATAAGGGCCCCAGTTATTTATAATTGCCGTCAAGTGAGCATTAGGACCAAATTTGCTCATGTCTGATGCTTGTCCAAATGCAAAGATTCCCGAATCTTCAGCAATATTTATTGCTGCGGGGCTATCCGTATGCTGCATCAGAATGTCCGCACCTTGATCAATTAACGCTTGTGCTGCGTCAGCCTCTTTAGCGGGATCAAACCAAGAGAACACCCAAACAATTTTCATTTGGACATCAGGATTGACCGCTTTAGCATGAAGATACGCAGAATTTATTCCTCTGATAACTTCAGGAATGGGAAAAGATGCAATATAACCAATTACATTACTTTGTGTCATTCTCCCTGCAATATGTCCAATGACCGCGCGGCCTTCGTAAAATCGAGCAGAATAAGTTGCAACATTCTCAGCTTGCTTGTATCCGGTCGCATGTTCAAACTTAATTTTTGGAAATTTTTGAGCAACATTTCTTGTAGGATCCATGTATCCGAATGATGTTGTATAAATAAGATCGTGATCCGACAGTGCCATTTGGGTTAAAACGCGCTCTGAATCAGCACCTTCAGGCACACTCTCGACAAAGGTGGTCTCTATTGTATCGCCAAGAGCTTCTTGAAGGGCTAATCGACCTTGATCATGTTCATAAGTCCATCCATGATCTCCCGTTGGGCCAACATAGATGAAACCAACCTTAAGTGGCTCCGCAACACTCGACATTGATGCGGCGAGTAGAAATGATGCAGCAATGCTTATAATTTTTTTCATAATGAATCTCCAAATTGATTACTATTTCAAATTAAATTCTATTCTTGGTTTACTTGGGTGCATCAAAAGGCTTACCTAAACAAGCTGGCGCTCTAATTGATGTCTGATTTCCCATCCTTGAAATAACAACTAATGCTACGATTGTCACGATGTAAGGGGTCATCGAGAGATATGCTGGATTAATAGCAATTCCTAATGCCTGAAGATTGAGCTGCAAAAGAGTGATGCCGCCAAATAAAAAAGCACCAAACACCACACGAAATGGGCGCCAACTACCAAAGACAACAAGTGCAAGCGCAATCCAGCCAGCTCCCGCCGTCATTCCTTCCGTCCATTGAGGAACTCTGATTAATGCAAGATATGCCCCACCAAGGCCACCACATGCACCACCGAATAAGATCGCGGCAAGGCGCACGCGAGTAACATGATAACCTAAAGAATGCGCAGCATTATGATTCTCTCCAATCGCACGAAGAGCAAGGCCAGTCCGACTGTACTTTAAGAACCACCAAATCACGATAACAAGTAAAATGCTAAAATAGACCAATATATCGTAACTAAAAAATAAAATTCCAATAACAGGTAATTCGCTGAGAAAGCCGAAGTCGGGGACAGGAAAATCAGGAGGGCGAATACCAGTGTACGACTGCCCGAGGAGCGCCGATAATCCTAGCCCAAACAATGTC
The DNA here is from genome assembly GCA_026710055.1 of Aestuariivita sp. GTDB lineage: Bacteria > Pseudomonadota > Alphaproteobacteria > Rhodobacterales > Rhodobacteraceae > JAPORY01. The sequence continues at coordinate 7,122 of JAPORV010000354.1, read as the reverse complement.
AACGCCAATCCAGTTGCGACTTGACTGGCATGAAAATATTGAGTGAGTAAACCAAAAATCCCAGCGAGCGAGGCACCTGCCAAAAGTGCTCCGAAAATCCCGACAATAGATGATCCAGTTTCGACTGATACGATAAACCCGCAAACGGCCCCAATAATCATCAACCCTTCAACACCAAGATTAAGAACACCAGATTTTTCAACGACAAGCTCACCTATTGCTGCAAGCAATACAGGCATAGCCGCAACAACCATTGTTGCCAGAAAAACAGATAGATTGATTCCAGGAAACTCCACTTCAAGCATCTCTCTTTAGCTTAAACCGAACTCTATATGTCGTCAGAAACTCCAATGCCAATAAGAAAAATAATAACATACCCTGAAAGGCTTGAATGGCTGCACTCGGCAAGTTTAACATAAATTGCGCAAGTTCACCACCAATATACGTCAATGCCATGAGCAAACCGGCAGCGGCAATTCCAATTGGATGTAATCGGCCAAGGAAGGCAACAATGATTGCCGTAAACCCATAGCTGACATTAAAGTCAATAGACAGCTGACCAGCGGGACCAGTTAATTCAAACATCCCAGCCAACCCAGCCAGTGCGCCGCTCAAGCAAAGGCAGATAATGGTTAATCTTGCCGGATTAATTCCTGAAAATCTTGCTGCTCTGAGTGACTTTCCCGTTAGATTAACGTAATAACCAAATTTATGAAATCGTATGAGTGCATAAGCTATGATTACCGCCAGTAATGCAAAAATTACGCCGAGGTGTATACCAGTTCCCGCTATAAGTTCAGGGTTAGAAGCGCTTTCATACTGTTGAAAGTTTCGCGATCCCGGAAAACCAGCACCATCCGGATTTCTGAGTATTCCAAGCGAAACAGATGCCAAAAAGTGTTCTGCAACGTAAACCAGCATTAAAGAAACAAGAATCTCGTTGGCTCCAAATTTTGTCTTTAGCAGAGCAGGAATCAATCCCCATGCTGCACCACCAATTAAACCAGCAAAAATCATAAGGGGAAAAATATACCAAGTATTCAGTGGGTAAAAAGCAAGACCGATTGCCCCTGCACAAATGGCCCCCATAATATATTGTCCTTCTGCGCCAATATTCCAGATGTTTGCTCGGAAACCGATTGATAGGCCAATTGCGATAAGAATCAGTGGTGCCGCCTTTACCAAAATCTGGGGCATTGCGTAACCTGACAAGGCAGGGTCAAAGAGCGGAGCCCAAAAAATTGTCTGTATTGCTCTTATGGGATCGATTCCAATAAAAGCGAACATTGCTCCACCTGCAATCAAAGTACATAACACTGCAACAACGGGAGTGGCAACGATCCAAATGCGCGAATTTTCAAGACGCGGTTCAAGCTGCAGCACCAGAAGTCTCCGATCCTATGGTGGAACCATGTACGCCTCCCATTAATAATCCGATTTCATTTCGAGTAATATCATTGGTATTTTTTGGTTGAGAGAGTTTTCCACAACTCAAAACAGCGATTGACGATGAAATTTCCAATAACTCGTCAAGATCCTGGCTAATGATGACGACTGCTCCACCTTTGCTAGCAAGATCAACTAATGCTTGACGAATAATCGCCGCCGCCGCTGCATCAACCCCCCAGGTTGGTTGATTGACCACAAGCGACTCGGGTATCTGGGCAATTTCGCGTCCAATAACAAATTTTTGCAAATTACCACCAGATAAAGCACGTGCATGACTGTCAACACCCGTCACACGAACATCAAATTGAGATATAATCGACAAAGCAAATTCCTTCGTCTTTTTCCAGTCAATAACGCCTTTTTTTGAAAGAACCATGCGCTGGTCCGCAGTAAGGAAAGCATTTTCTGTTAAACTCATTTCCGAAGCAGCTGAATGACCAAGACGTTCCTCTGGCGCTGTTAGGAGACCCAGACTTCGTCTTTCTGTGATACTCTTGCCAAGTAAATCAATTCCTCTGAATCTTAAGCTACCCACTGCTGTAGCTTCCCCTGAAATAACAGCCGCGAGCTCCTTCTGCCCATTTCCGGCAATTCCTGCAATTCCTAGGATTTCGCCTTTTCCAACTGAAAAACTAACGCCTGAAAGACTTACACCAAACTCTGTGGCAGCTTTGCAGGATAAGTTTACAGCCTGCAATAAAGGTTCAGAAACTTCTGAAGGCGTTCGTTTTGATGCCATTGCGAAACTCGAGCCAACCATTAACTCGGCGAGTTCTTGTGCCGACCTACTTTGTGGATTACAAACATTGACAACTCTTCCAGTACGTAAGATTGTTGCACGCTTACACAAGGTGCGGATTTCTTCGAGTTTATGAGAAATATATAAAATTGCAGTCCCCTCACTGGATAACTCTCTGAGTGTTGCAAACAGTTGATCTGCTTCTTGAGGTGTCAAGACCGATGTTGGCTCATCCATGATTAGCAATTTGGGATTTTGCATAAGACATCGTATGATTTCAACCCTCTGCCGTTCGCCAACAGATAGATCTCCAACAATACGTTTAGGAAAAATTGGTAACCTATATTGTTTGCCAATTTGGTCGATGTTCGCTTCCAACTTGCTTCTTGATGGAGGATCATCCATACCAACTTCAATGTTCTCAGCAACAGTCATGGCCTCAAATAATGAAAAATGCTGAAATACCATTGCCACGCCATTTGCACGTGCTTGACGCGGTGATTGTGGGCTGTAGAATTGCCCATTAAGCAACATTTTCCCCTCATCGGGTGGTAGAAGCCCGTAGATAATTTTGACCAGCGTCGACTTACCTGAGCCGTTCTCGCCTAGCAGAGCGTGTATCTCTCCAGAATCAATCGAAAGTTTGACCCGATCATTAGCTTTCACCCCTGGGTAAGTCTTTGAGATTTCCTCGGCGTCAAAAAATCTAGCCATGTAATGCTGTTTCTTCCAAATTATTCGAATACATACGTACACTAATAGAGAGGGGGGGGTGAGGGAATCTCGCCGTCGATATTAGTGCATAAAATTTCGGTGAAAATTTATATTTTCCGGATGATATTTTATTAATTTTAGATAATACCCTCTACAGCCTTCAAGATCAAACTAGGCAAATTTTAAACGTTTTTTTGCGCTACTAAAAAAAGTTCTGTTGTGATATTATTGGTCAACATTTATTTCTGATAATAGAAAGGCGTTCCTAGCTACATTCTTGTCACAAACAGTGGATTCTGCTGTGGTTATTGACAATAAAGCCACAGGACTTACGCAATTGAAGTAATCAAAATGGCAGGAAGTCGACAATTTTTAGGAAGCATATAGAAAAAAACAATGTCTACAAAGCGCGTTAAATCATCAAAATTCCGCGTTTCCAACGGCTGATCAGGAAATAAAATTTCAAAAGTTACTATCTAATTTAATACTGATATAATTATCAGTGCCAGTATCAGAGCTAAAGGCATTTCGCATATTTTTCAAGATATCGTACATGAAAAGAAAATCAGAAGGGGATGGGTATTAACTGGAAATGTTTCGCGTAAATGAAGGACATCATCGCTCAATTTTGATCCTTTATCATTTTAGCGCCGCAGTTTACTTTGGCACAAAAAATAAACGAGTCGCTGAGTATAGTAAGTTGGATGCAACAAGAGCGACGAACAGAAAAAATGAGAATTCTCAAGATGCGGATGAGAACAAATATTCTGATTTACCCGCACCTTGAGTAACAAATCATTATTTTAACGCCTGTAGATCACGCAAAATTTACCCCATTTGCACTTAACGGCAGATGCGTAACCCGCAGCCCCTTGGCCGCAATTGCGTTTGCCAGAGCGGGGCCTGATGGCGGGGTACTAGGTTCTCCAACGCCTGTTGGTGCCTCTGTCGACGGTATAATATGAGTTTCAATCTCACCAATATCACTAATTCGAAGAGGCTCATAGTCAGGGAAGTTACTTTGAACCACGATGCCGTCTTCAAAAGCGATTTCATTTCGCATAATATGCCCGATACCATAACCTATGCCACTTTCCATTTGAGCGATAATCACATCAGGGTTAACGGGAACACCACAGTCTACAACGCATGTTACTTTTTCAATCGAAATGGCATCGTCTGCATCGCCAGAGACCTCAACGACCTCAGCAACAAACGTACCAAAAGATTTGTGAAGCGCTACACCCAAACTATTCCCGTTTGATGCCGCGTTTCCCCAACCAGATTTTTCTGCAGCTAGGCGCAAGACTGCCGACATCCGCTCTTGGTCTGGTGTGCCGCCACTAAGATAATTTAGGCGATATTCTATTGGATCTTGATTAGCAGCTTGCGCTGCCAAATCCATCATAGTTTCCATTACAAATGCTGTATGACTATGCCCAACTGACCGCCACCAATTTACCGAAATCGGTGATTTGTCATCCGTGAGGCCAACATACTGATTTGGAATGTCATAGAGTGTATCACGCACACCTTCAACAGATGAATTATCAACGCCGTTCTGTACCATAAACGCGTCCCACGCGCCGCCTTTGAAAATTGGTTTGCCGGCAATTCGATGATCCCATCCTGTTATTTGACCATTGTCACCAATACCTATTCGAACCTTGTGAGCAAACGCTGGTCGGTAATAACCACCTTTGATGTCATCTTCTCGGGACCATACTAATTTCACAGGCTGTTGCCCGCCATTTAGCGCAAAAGCAAGCGCAGCCTCAACATGATAATCGGCTGTTTGCGTGGACCGTCTTCCAAATGTCCCCCCAGCATAAACAGTCTTGATCTCAATATTTTCAGCTGGAATTTGGAGAACTGCTGCTAATGCCGCTTGTGCTCCCGTTGGCATTTGACATCCATCATAGAGTATCACGCCCGTTTGGGTAGGAGCGATGGTACAGGTTAAGGGCTCCATCGTTGCATGGGCGAGGTAAGGAAAGAAAAATTCTTTTTCTATAACCTGACTCGCTTCTTCAAGTGCAGTTCCAGTTTTGACTGCCGATCCTCGTGCATCAAATTCTGAATCTGAGTTTACCGCTGTCAATAGATCTTTCTTAATTTGATCAGAACTTCGGTTTTCTGCAGCAGAAAAATCCCATTCAACTGTTAGAGCATCTCGTGCCTGTAAAGCTGCCCACGTGTTTTCTGCATAAACAATTACGCCAGCTCCCGTTGGGAAGGCCTCGGCACGAATATACCCCGTGATATCCTTCGCAGAGGTATCATCAAACGACGCGAGTGTCCCACCAAATCGTGGACTTCTGAGGACCACTGCGACGATTTGATTATCAAGTTGAATATCCATAGCGAAGGTCGCAGTGCCGTTAATTTTGGCTTCGTTATCCCGTCTTTTAGTACCTGGATTTCCGATAACCCTAAATTCTGACGGATCTTTTAGTTTTGGTTCCTCTGGAACCGAACGACCTGAAGCATTTGAAACAAATTCACTGATTGGCGCTGACCGATTATCTGCATTCAATTTGCCGTCACTGATGGTTATTTCAAAATGAGGAATTCCCCAAACTTCTGCAGCAGCATCAATCAACATTTCGCGAGCAGCAGCGCCGGCAATGCGATATTGCATGAATGAATTAGCCATTGCGGTAGAGCCTCCAGTTCCTTGGATACCTCCAAACAACGCATTGCCATACTTTGATGCATCTGCAGGTGCAAATTCTACTTCAACCCTGTCAAGTGGTAGATTTAACTCCTCCGCAATAAGAGTCGCTAAACCCGTTGCTGTTCCTTGTCCGCATTCGAAATGTTTAATAATGGCAGTAACAGTTCCATCAGCGTCAATTCGAATAAATGGCGTTAGGTTTGATGCGGATTTTGAACTTGCCAATACATCGTGCGGATCAAATCCAACAACGAGAGCAGATCCCAAAACGGCAGTTGTTGACTTTAGAAATACTCTGCGGGAAATTTCATTTGTCATTGCTCACGCCTCCAATTTTTCCGCTGCCAATTGAACAGCAGCTCGAATTCTTTGATATGTCGCACAACGGCAAACATTTCCCCACATATAGGCTTCAATCTCTTCCACTGTAGGTTTAGGACTCTCCTCCAATAAACCAATTGCAGACATAACCTGCCCCGATTGACAATAGCCACATTGAACAACATTCAATTCATCCCAGGCTTCAAAAACAGCTTCTGCTGTTTTTGATTTAACTCCTTCAATCGTGGTTATTTCAGAGCCTTCGATATCTTCCAAATAGGTTTGACATGATCGTACTGGCTGGCCGTCAACGTGAACCGTGCATGCCCCACAGGACGCAACACCACAGCCAAACTTAGTCCCAGTTAGCTGTAATTCATCGCGAATTACCCACAGTAATGGTGTATCACTTGGAACATCTACGGAACGGTTTTCACCGTTGATGTTCAAACTAATCGACATTTGCTCGCTTCTCCTTATAAAAATACTGTCAACAATTAAATTAATTAATCTAGTTTGACATTTAGACTATATTCGCTTATTTGTCAATATTATTTGACAATTTTTTTGTAATCTAGCCGGATCAAATGGATCAACGAATTTCGGATATCGTACAAACTGCAATGCAACTTTTTGCGCATTATGGTGTTGGAAAAACATCAATGAACGAAATAGCGGCGGCAGCAGGTGTCGCACGGCAGACATTATACAACACTTTTGATGATAAAGAGGAGCTAATTTTTACCGCTTTGCTGCATTACGCCCAAAAAACACAAGAGAATGTGATGCAAGAATGCGCTTCGTTGACTTCTCCAGAAGATCGTATAGAAATCCTATTTGATCAACTCCTCATGACCCCTTTTGAAGCAATGCAAGCCTTCCCTCATTTAGATGAGGTACTTGAAATCGGGAATAAATTACCAGATGAAAAGCGCCATGAAATTACGAGAGCGTATGTGGATGCAATCGGTATCGTACTTATTCCCTACAAGATACGTTTAGAAGAGCGAAAAATAGATTTCCTTAAGCTCTGTAGATTTCTAAAAAGTACTTTTTCTCAATTAAAGCGTGAAGCAGTTAATAAACAACATCTCCGTGAACTTTTCGACCCATTAAAATTTACTTTATTGTTCTGCATACGAAATTTCTAGTATACTATTTTTATTGTATTGATGGGTAGAGGGACTTGAGTTTGATGCGGGCACCGTCGGTTGTGAACCGC
>JAPORV010000455.1 GCA_026710055.1 Aestuariivita sp. | reverse complement strand
TTCAATCCGAGAGTTGTCATGCCTGCTGGGTAGGTGGATATTTTGTGGACGCAAAAATCATCCGCACGGCATCATGAAAAAAAGTTAGCGGGAATGACTGTTTATTTTATACTTCAGATAGTAAATTATTAAATTTTCATGTATTATTAAAGAAATTTAATAATTTTTAAAATCATCATACTCTTGAAGTTGACATTAATTTTTTTCACGCATATAGATTAATGACATTCTTTTCTGGATGATCCACTTCCCTAAATTTTTGACATTTTATGATTTTCTTACTGTTAATCAGTGTCGTTATGGATATTTCATTATGACTATAAATAGACTTAATCTTTCTGATTTAAAAGCAAAGCGACCTCAAGATTTATTGTCTATGGCAGAAGACCTTGAAATTGAAAATGCATCAACAATGCGTAAAGGTGAAATGATGTTTCAAATCCTTCGTGAGCGCGCAGACGAAGGTTGGGAAATTTCTGGTGATGGTGTTCTTGAAGTATTGCAAGACGGATTTGGTTTTTTACGCTCTCCAGAAGCGAATTATCTTCCTGGTCCAGATGACATATATGTATCACCAGATATGACTCGTCGATTTTCTTTAAGAACCGGGGATACAATTGAAGGAGAAATTAAGTCGCCTAATGATAGTGAACGTTATTTTGCGTTAACAAATTGTAATAAAATTAACTTCAGTGATTCTAAGAAAGCACTTCATAAAATAGCTTTTGATAATTTAACACCTCTTTATCCAAATGAATCTTTAAGAATGGAAATTGATAATCCAACAATTAAAGATCGATCTGCGAGAGTAATTGATTTGGTAGCACCAATTGGAAAAGGACAAAGATCACTTATTGTTGCACCACCTCGTACAGGAAAAACTGTTATTTTACAAAATATTGCTCATTCAATAGAAACAAATCATCCCGAGTGTTATTTAATTGTACTTTTAATTGATGAACGGCCAGAAGAAGTTACTGATATGCAAAGGTCAGTAAAAGGTGAAGTTGTATCATCAACTTTTGATGAACCTGCAACACGGCATGTAGCAGTATCAGAAATGGTTATCGAAAAAGCAAAACGACTTGTTGAACATAAACGTGATGTTGTAATTTTATTGGATTCAATCACACGTCTTGGTCGCGCTTTTAATACGGTTGTACCGTCATCTGGAAAGGTACTTACAGGGGGTGTTGATTCAAATGCTTTACAACGTCCAAAAAGATTCTTTGGCGCCGCTCGAAATATTGAAGAAGGTGGTTCTTTAACAATTATTGCAACGGCGCTCATTGATACAGGTTCTCGTATGGATGAGGTTATTTTTGAAGAGTTTAAGGGCACTGGAAATTCAGAAATTATCCTTGATCGAAAAATTGCTGATAAGCGTATATTCCCAGCTATTGATATATTGAAGTCCGGAACACGCAAAGAAGACTTATTAGTTGATAAACAACATTTACAAAAGACTTATGTGTTGCGTCGAATTTTAAATCCCATGGGTACAACTGATGCTATTGAGTTCTTGATGTCTAAGCTTAAACAAACGAAATCTAATACGGATTTCTTTGATTCAATGAATAGTTAAATTTGGTATAATTTTAAAAAAAGTGTTTTTTTTGAGTATGTTAGATAATTTTTCTTAGCTGATTTCTGAGCAAAAATTCGGTTACTCGGTGATAATTTACAATACTCTATTTCTTCCAGGAATTAAGATAATACAAAAACCATATTTATTTGAGATTAAGGTTTAGACACTCAATCTTAGTGCATTCATCGAGAAATAAACATTCAAATAATGTGATAAAATCATTACCTATTTAACCTTAGATTTGAAATAATCACTTTATTATGAAATGTTCATCGACTGACAAAACTCGTACCATTTTTGATTATCCGTAACTTTCAAAGTGAATATTTCACGTATCACATTACGAATAAAGTACGGGCAGAAACTGATCAAATTTATGATATTTCAGTTATTAAGTATTAACTTTTGTTTGAGCATCATAGCAAAACATAAATGAATATCATTGTTATAATAAATCCGATACTGTGAATTTATTGATGTGATAAATCACTTACTAAGGATTAGCAGATGGATACAATTTTTGCTCTTGCGACGGCGCAAGGAAAAGCGGGCGTATCTATTATTAGAATAAGCGGCCAGGCTGCACATGACTTAGTCAAATTGTTCGCTGAACCTCTTCCCAAAGCACGGGTTGCAACATTGCGCAACCTAAAACATGAACACGAAATTATTGATCAAGCGTTTGTTATTCGTTTTGATAAACCATTCAGTTATACAGGAGAAAACATGATTGAACTGCAATGTCATGGTAGTATTGCAGTAATTGCTAAACTTTTTAAGTTATTGACAGAAAAATATGGCTTTCGTTTAGCAGAACCAGGTGAATTTACACGCCGAGCATTAGAAAATGGTCGATTGGATTTGATGCAAATTGAGGGTCTTGCAGACTTAATTGATGCAGAGACAGAAATTCAACGACGTCAAGCACAGCGCAGTCTTTCAGGAGTACTTGGAAAATACGTCGAAGATTGGCGAACAAAACTAATTCGATCAATTGCTTTAATTGAAGCAACACTTGATTTTTCAGATGAAGAAGTACCCGTAAATGTGACGCCTGAAGTGGATAAACTTATTTGTTGCGTCGTAAAAGATATATCATGTCATTTATCTAACGCTAAGGTTTCCGAAAGAATACGAAATGGATTTGAAGTTGCGATTATAGGGCCCCCAAATGTCGGTAAATCAACACTTGTGAATTTTTTGGCAGGCCGTGATGCTGTTATCACATCCGAATTTGCAGGGACAACACGCGATGTTATCGAAGTAAAAATGGATCTCAATGGATTACCGGTTACAATTCTTGATACTGCTGGTTTAAGAGAAAGTAATGAAGTTATTGAGAATATTGGAATTGAAAGAGCGAAAGAACGAGCTGATTTGGCTGATTTACGCATTTTTTTATCTGACACCATGAATCCCTCTGTTCCTTTGAAATCAAGTGACATCTGGGTTAAACCAAAGGCAGATCAACGTCAAAAAAAGGCAGATGCTATTTCTGGTATAACAGGAGAAGGTATATCGGAATTACTTAATCAAATCACAAAAATTCTTTCAACACGCACACAATCAACTGGATTGATAACACGTGAGCGCCATTTCAATGCAATAAAAATAGCGTTTGATGTCTTAACGAAATCTTTGGTAAGCCTGTCAGAAGGTCCAGAACAATATGAATTTGTTGCGGAGGATTTACGTTTAGCTATTCGTTCGCTGGAATCGCTCATTGGGCGAATTGATACAGAAGATTTTCTAAATGATATTTTTTCAAGTTTTTGTCTCGGAAAATAAGGAGTGTTTCACGTGAAACATTTTGATGTCATAGTGATTGGTGGTGGACATGCGGGCACCGAAGCAGCTTATTCTGCAGCACGACTGGGCGCTAAAACGGCATTAATGACGCTTCGGGTATCCGACATCGGTGTTATGTCATGCAACCCAGCAATAGGTGGTCTTGGAAAAGGTCATCTTGTGCGTGAAATTGATGCTTTGGATGGGATTATGGGATGTGCGGCTGATCAAGCAGGTATTCAATTTCGATTACTGAATCGTAGTAAGGGTCCCGCTGTACAAGGACCACGTGCACAGACTGATCGAAATTTGTACAAAAAAGCAGTTCTGACACAAATCAAAAAGCAAAAAAATTTACGCCTTATTGAAAATGAAGTCATTGATATTTCAGTTACTAAAAATTGCGTGACGGGCGTTGTCACAAAAGATGGATCAGCAATAAGAGCACCGGCAGTAATTCTTACATCTGGAACTTTCTTGCGTGGTGTTATTCATATTGGAGATCAATCTTACCCAGGAGGACGAATGGGCGATCATGCTTCTATTCGCTTGGCGCAGTGCATTGATTCTCTTAGGTTGCCTATGGGACGCTTGAAGACAGGGACGCCGCCTCGTTTAGATGGACAATCAATCAATTGGGAAGAATTAGTGTTGCAACATGGTGATGATGATCCAATCTTTTTTTCTTTTTTAACAGATCGCCTTTCTGCTAAGCAGATATCATGCGGAATAACCCACACAAATATGCGAACCCACGATATTATTCGATCGAATCTTTCTCGATCCGCGATGTACGGTGGAGCAATTGATAGTATTGGGCCGCGTTATTGTCCATCAATTGAAGATAAAGTGTCTCGATTTGCTGAGAAAGAGTCACATCAAATATTTCTTGAACCGGAGAGCTTGAAGGATAATACGATTTATCCAAATGGAATATCGACATCGCTTCCGTTAGATGTGCAAAAAGCGTATGTTCAATCCATTAAGGGTCTTGAAAAAGCGAAGATTTTGCAACCAGGTTATGCAATTGAATATGACTATGTTGATCCAAGAGTGCTGAACAGTAAGTTAGAAGTCACAACAGTGTCAGGGTTGTATTTTGCAGGTCAAATTAACGGTACAACGGGTTATGAAGAAGCAGCGGCACAAGGATTGGTTGCCGGTATGAATGCTGCTTTATCTGTTCAAGACAGAGATCAGATGACGTTTAGTCGAGCTGACAGTTACATTGGTGTGATGATTGATGATCTTACAACACGTGGTGTGAGTGAGCCTTATCGTATGTTCACATCCCGTGCAGAGTTTCGGTTATCGCTTCGTGCTGATAATGCTGATCAGAGACTCACGCCTTTAGGGAAGGCTTTAAACTATATTTGTGAACGTCGTTCTGTGGCTTTTGATCAAAAAATGAAAGCGTTAAATGTGGCTAGGCATCACTTGGAAAAATGCAAGTACTCGCCAACGGCTCTTCGTTCTGTTGGGATAAAGGCCAACTTAGACGGCAAAATGCGAACAGCATTAGAAATCCTTGCGTTTCGAGATGTGTGTTTCGAGGATTTACTCCTATTAGATAGTGATTTGGCTCAAGTGCCGGCTTTTGTTCGGCGTCAACTTGAACGAGAAGCATTGTATGAAATATATATTCAGCGTCAAAAGCGCGAAATTGACGCGCTACGTCGCGATGAAGCGCTCGTTATTCCAACTAATTTTGATTACCGCGTAATTATTGGCCTTTCGAATGAACTTAAAACTAAATTACAAGACAAATGCCCAGAAACGATCAGGCAAGCAGCATTAATTGATGGTATGACGCCCGCCGCGCTCACTCTTTTGCTTGCACATTTAAAGCGACTTCCACATAGAAAAATTGCATGAATTCAAAAGATAGAATTCAATATCATGTTTCACGTGAAACATTTGAGCGATTTGAAGTTTTTGTTGAATTATTAGATAAGTGGACGTCGCACGTTAATTTGATTTCGCAAAAGAGTCGCACAGATATCTGGAAACGACATATTTGGGATTCTCTTCAACTCATTCAACATATTAAATTAAAAGGTCATTGGGTTGATATTGGTACGGGAGGTGGTTTCCCGGGCTTGATATTATCAATTTTTGCTCGCCAGGTAGCGCCAAAGACGAGGTTTACATTCATTGAAAAAGACAAGCGAAAAGCCGCGTTTCTTCGCACTGTTGTAAGAAATTTATCGTTAGATAGTCGCATTATTTCCGCACGAATTGAGGACACCTCCCCTCTTAAAGCCAATATTCTTTCTGCACGTGCTCTTGCTGAGCTAGAAAAGCTTCTTTTTTATGCAAATCGGCATTTGATGTCTGACGGTATTGCGTTGTTTCCTAAGGGCAATTCTTGGAAAAGGGAAGTAATAGCGGCGAAGGAACATTGGAAATTTGATTTTCAGTTAATATTAAGTGAAACAAATGAAAATTCTGTTATATTGAAAATAAGAGGTATTCAACGTGTGTGAGATATCCAGCGGACAGTCTTTGAGGATAATTGCAATTACGAATCAAAAAGGCGGTGTTGGGAAAACAACGACTGCGATTAATCTAGCCGCTGCGCTTGCTGAACTTAATAAAAAGATATTATTGGTGGATATTGACCCACAAGGTAATGCATCAACTGGATTAGGTATAGACGAAAATCAGCGCATGCAAACAACATATGATTTATTGTTTAATAAAAGAGCATTAGATTCAGTTATTTCTCAGAGCTCCGTTGAGAATTTATTCGTGATTCCTTCAAATATGACAATGAGCTTTGCTGATGTCGAATTGATGGAGCAAAAAAAAAGGAGTTTCTTACTTCGACAGGTCCTTCGCCAAGAAAAAATGAAAACGCTCGGATTTAATTTTATTTTTATTGATTGTCCACCATCATTAAATTTAATGACTGTTAATGCAATGGTAGCAGCACATGCGATCCTTGTTCCGCTTCAGAGTGAATTTTTTGCACTCGAAGGTTTATCGCAATTAATTTTGACAGTTCGCGAAGTTCGAAAAACGGGAAACCAAAATCTCCGAATTGATGGCATCTTACTAACAATGTTTGATCGTCGAAATAATCTTTCTCATCAGGTTGCAGAAGATGTACGCAAAACACTTGGTGAGTTGGTTTTTAAAACGGTAATTCCGCGAAATGTTCGATTGAGTGAGGCACCTTCGCATGCCATGCCAGTATTGACTTACGATACTCATTCTTCAGGCGCCAAAGCTTATCGTGATTTGGCGAACGAATTTTTAGAAATTCATGCGCATCAGTAAGTTATTGTAAGGAGGTAGAATGATTAAAAAAGAATTAAAAAACAAAGGTTTAGGACGAAAATTAGCTGATATTCTAAGTGACGCCAATGGTACCGAAAGTTACGAAGAACCAAAAAGAGAAGCAATGAACGGTATGCAGGTCATTCCTATTGAATATCTGTTTGCAAATCCCGAACAACCAAGGCGATATTTTTCATCAGAAGCATTAGATGAACTTGCAGCATCAATTAAAGAAAAGGGAATTCTTCAACCAATAATTGTACGACCAAACGGTGAAAATCGATTCGAAATTGTAGCTGGTGAACGTAGATGGCGTGCTGCCCAACAGGCTGCATGTCACGAGATACCGGTTATCATTCGAAATTTGACAGACACGGAAGTTCTAGAAATTGCAATTATCGAAAATATTCAACGTGCTGACTTAAATCCAGTTGAAGAAGCAGAAGGTTATCAACAATTAATCGATAGGTTTGGTCATACACAACTTGAATTAGCGTCCTCATTAGGGAAAAGCCGAAGTCATATCGCAAATATCATTCGCTTGCTCAACTTACCTCATGAGGTTCTCGATTTTCTTCGAAAGGAAAAAATTACCTCAGGACATGCCCGCGCACTTATTACATCAGATGATCCCACTAAAATTGCACAGCATGTGATAAAGCATGCCCTGTCTGTTCGAGCGACAGAGAAGTTAGTTGAATCTTGGCGCAATCAAGGTGCCGATAAAGACTTACCAAATGAAGCACCTTCAAAAGATGCAGATATCCGAGAAATTGAAAAAAACCTTAAAGCGTTTTTAGGTATGAAGGTTCAAATACATCATAAACAAGGTAAAGAAAGTGGAAAAATAACAATCGCTTACACTAAGTTGGATGATTTTGATAAACTTTGCGGAATGCTGAGTCAGAACTAGGGTCCGTGGACATCTGCTTTTAAGCATTCCTGGATTTCTGTGAAATTCTCTTTTAGAGTCGCCCGCAAAAGAAGCTATCTTGAGCCATGAGGGAGCAGGCGAATGAATACTGATCGAACCGTTTTGACAGATGCGATGTGGAGGTGGATTGAACCATTTATTTTGGGAAAGATGTAGGTTCTGGCTAGACAGCGGATAACCGCCTGTTCCTGAAGACAGTGTTATGTCGGTTTCGTTCGGGTGCGTGCTGCCCATAGGCTAAACGACTTTCCAAGCAGCCTTAAAAAGGAATTATGAAAGATCGAATTTTCCTTGTGATTTGGAGAGTCGTCATCATGACCCCTCTAACACCCATCCGCCAGACGTTATTGTCGCTAGAAGGATAACATATATTAGCCGGAATGCCCCCGCCCGCGACTTTTCTGGAACGTATGGCCTTTGCTCGCGGAGTGTGTAAACGCTTTGCATTTGTCGATGCCCAAGACACGCTGTGTGAATCCAGTGGCCTGGCGACGTGATGGCATCTTTCCGGCTGTTAATGCTGTCGACATCCGTCCCTCAAGTAATGGATATTCCTGACCGTGTTGACAGGGTATCGAGATGGACGGTGCAGTTGATCGACACGAAGGCCAAGGCCTGTTTTTTAGCGCGATAACGGCATGATGAGCATCCGCAAAGGGCGGTGGTATGGGGGTCGGTCATGCTGGTATCTCATCACCTCGGATCACAGGGTGTTGAGGGGCTTTGTGTTTGCTTGTCCGGCACTGGCCTTAAAGCAGCAATTCCCGCCAGAATATTTTTTCTCTTATTTCAGTCATATATTTACGCAATTTAAAAAAATTAGCCCGTTTCAACTGTGAAGTGCACCAAGAGACATCACTTCACCTCACTCAAGGCTTTTGCTAAGTGAGGGGAGGTGACGCTCTGGTGATAAGACATGGCTGTTGTGCAGTGGCACGTCACAAGCCCTACATCTCTCTGTGAGAAGAATATAAATCATTCTCAGCAAACGCACAAGTGGGGCGCCAAGGCCTCTGGGGGCGGCCGCCCCCAGAGGCCTTGCGTCTTATTTTATTCGTCCGTCGTCCTGTCAGATAGGCAGCGCCCTGTTCACGACCAATACCCGCATGGCCAAAAGCCAATCACCCACACGCAGCGGTCATCACCTCCCTCGGCGTGCGATAACCCAGAACCTTGCGCGGACGCGCATTCAACGCCTCCTGTACCCGGTGCACATCCTCCGGTGTCACCGCCCGAAAGTCTGTCTCTTTCGGATAATACCCCCGGATCAATCCGTTCGTGTGCTCATTCAATCCCCGCTCCCAGGACGCATAAGGGCGGGCAAAGAAAAACCCCGCCTTCAGTCCCCGCGCAATCGCTTCATGACCCGCAAACTCCTTGCCATTATCCGCCGTGATCGTGTGCACCGGATAAGGCGCCAGCATCGTCTGGATAGCCTCCCCCACCGCCATAGCCGTCTTACGGGTCACCCGTTGAATCAAAACCAGTTTCGACATCCGATCCACCAGTGTCACCAGCGCCCCGCGATGCCCCTTGCCAATCATCGTATCCGCCTCCCAGTCACCCACACGGGCCTTGGCCGCCACACACGCCGGACGCGCCGCAATGTCCACCCGGTTGGGAATATAGCCCCGCCCTTGATCACGCCCCGCTTTGACATTCGGCTTCTTCCCACGACGCCGAAGACATCGCCATAATATGCCCCCGGCTTTCCGGTCCTGGCGAATGTACTGATAGATCCATTCAG